>CBFGMX010000040.1:0-35039 GCA_965649955.1 uncultured bacterium | reverse complement strand
AACACAGCGAGGTTAGCCATTCCGTGCGCTAGCACACAGATACTCGAAAGCTAAAGATTAGGGTGAACAAATTCGTCTAGCCATCAGCCCTTGAAACCGCGGTCGATGGCAAAGACGATGGCTTGGGCGCGCGTCCATACGCCGATCTTGTCGAAAAGATTGGAGACGTGGTTGCGGACTGTCTTGTCGCTAATGGACAACCGTTCCGCGATCTGTGCGTTACCGAGACCTTCCATAATCAAGGCGAGCACCTCACGCTCGCGCGATGAGAGCGAGGCAAACGCGAGGTCTTCTCCGCGGGTCGAGCGCTTGAGTCCCATGAACTCCAACACCTCATCGCAGAAGCGTTCCCACGCTGACTCGTTCTCGAGAAGGATGTGGTTCTTCGAGTCGAGCTCGACGAATTGGGCGCCCGGGATCCCGGCGGCGAGGATGTGTCCTTCTTCGATCGGCGCGATGACGTCGCCGCGCGCGTGCAGCACCAGAGTCGGAGTCCGAACCTCACTGAGCAGCGCCGTGACGTCGAGCGTACCCCGCGATTCAAGCAGGTGGGCCGCGATCTCCGGTGTCAGCGTCTTGCGGCAGAGATCGTTGAACCATCCTAGCTGTTGGTCGGTGCCGCCGGGTATGAACCTTGAAGTAAAGACCTGTCGGAAGGTGGGATTATCGCTACCCCATTCCAGGCGGACGAGATCAATCATCGCCCGGTAGAAGTTCTCCCGATCAGGGTCGCCGCGTCGAAATGCGCCCCGTGCATAGGCGCCGTAGAGTACTAGATGCGAGACGCGCTCCGGATGCCTCGCGGCATAGGCCACACAAATCGGACCTCCTTGAGAAATTCCCAGCAGCGCGAATGGCTCCTGCGGATCGGCCGCGGCGACCACCGCTTCCAAATCCTCGACCCACCGCTCGAGCGAGAGGTCGCCAACTTTCAAGTCGGTCATTCCGCAACCGCGTTCGTCGTAACGGATGTAGCGGAAGTGGTCGCTGAAGAAGCGTATCCAGTGACGCCAGACGGGGCTCTCCCATTCATATTCGAGGTGCGTCAGCCAGTTCGCGGCCTTAATCATTACGGGTCCCGCACCCGCCTCGGCCCAGGCGAGTTGGACTCCGTCCGTAGTACGCAGATACCGGATTCGCTGGGTTTTCTTTTTCATAATCCGACGCCACCCGCTCGCTGAAACGAACACGCGTCCTAACGATCCAAGGCTTCTTCCACAGCCGCCTTCGCCAGAAGTCTGGTCGAGTCCAGAAGAGGCACTTCGACATCTTCTGGTCTCAGGATAAGCGGGATTTCCGTACATCCCATGACCACCGCATCACACCCTTTGCTCGCCAGTTCCGATGCCGCTCTCCGAAAATATTCTCTCGTAGAGTTCTCCAGCGTGCCTTTCACCAATTCCTCTAAGATAAGCGTATTGATCCTCTCCCTCTCGTCGGCGTTGGGGATTACTGCCTCGATGCCGCGCTCAGATAGAACTTCTCGATAGAGGTTTCCTTCCATCAGAAACCTGGTTCCGAGGATGCCGAGTTTCGATAGCCCTCGGGCCGCAGCGGCATTGCCGACAACCTCTGCGATGTGTAGCCAGGGGATGGGCGAGCGCGGTCTCATTAATTTAAAGGCTTCGTGCGCAGTGTTGCACGGGCAAATGGCGAAGTCCGCGCCCCCGCTTGCGACCTTTTCAGCAGACGCGAGCAACAGCCCGGCTACTCCTTCCCAATCCAGTCTTGAGAAAAAGCGCATGTAATCGGCAAGAGGAAACGAGTGAATAGTGATTTGTGGGTGTTGATACTCGCCCATCAAGGAGGCGGCTTCGATGCAAATTGAGCGGTAGCACAGGGCGGTACCCTCGTGGGTCGCTGAAACTATACCGATATGTTTAGCCATACAGCGGACCTGGCTCCGGCGAGGACAACCTCTTATGTTAACCGCGCGCCGCTGATTGGGGCCCGACCCGCAGCAACTCTTGAAATCTGGGGAGACTACGCAACGGATCGAGATAGCTGTCGTAGTCGAGCCAACTCCGATCAGCACAAAACGGGAGCGACTTCTCCAGGCAGGAGATGGCTTCTCCGACGTCACCCGAGATGGAGAATGCGCAGGCGGCGTTGTAGAGAACGTTCGGGTCTCGCGAGTCGAGTTCGAGAGCTCGCCGCGTCCACTCCAGCCCACGCTTTATCTCTCCCAGTTCTATCAACGCAGTTGCTCCTAAAAGAAGTGGCCTAATATCACTCGGGTAAAACTCAAGATGATTTTGGGCCGCGTTGAGACACCTCTCGAATGTCTCCTTCCGCAACTGTTCTCGCTTCTGCCCACGGTAAATGCCGCCGAGCATTGACAGTGCATCGATGCTCTCTGGGCGAACTGCTGCAGCTTGCTCTAACAACACCGCAGCCCGATCGAGTTTTCCTTGCGAGAAACAGGTTCGCGCGTAAAAGTAGTGGGCCTCATACAGCTTTGGATTCAGGTGCAGCGCAGTCTCGAACTCTCGTTCCGCTTCCGAATGCCGGCCTCTAAGTGCCAGGACGACTCCCCTGGAGGCGTGCACTTGTGACAAACCGGGGTCGATCTCTACGGCTGTCGCGCTCGCCCGGTCGGCGTCTCGCAGGTCGGACTCAAGACCTCCCCAATCCATATAGAGAAAAGAGGAACAGTCGGCTATACCCGCATACGCAGGACCAAAGTGATCATCCGTTCCGATCGCTTTGAGATACATCTGTCTGGCGGATTCAAGGCTGCGGCGGCGCATTTGGTAAAAAAGTTGACGCCCGCGCAGGTAATAGTCGTAGGCTTCTATGGCTGTCGTCCGGACGCTTTGCAGCGCGCGTTGATCATCCGAGCTTAGCACTACTTTAAGCGCTGTCACCGTGCTTTGGGCAATCTCTTCCTGAACAACAAAAATATCTTCGAGTCTGCGATCGTACTTTCCTGACCAGAGTTGGTAGCCGTCGATCACACTAATCAGTTGGGCGGTGATGCGGAAGCTGCTCCCCGCCTTTCTGACGCTTCCTTCAAGTACCGTGTTCACGTTCAATCGTTTGCCCACTTCGCGAATATCCAGTGTCGTCGACTTGAATCTAAAAGACGACGTCCTGGAGACGACATGCAGGTTCGGCAAGCTGGCGAGGCTATTGATAAGCTCGTCAGCAAGCCCTTCGCAAAAATAATCCTGGTCCCTATCCGGACTCATATCCACGAACGGCAGGACGGCGATAGAAGGAACACGCCTTTCCGTAATCATCCCGGGTCGCTTCTCGCGATCATGCTGTTCTTCGATTACGTGGACGCCCTCGAGATCCTCAGCGTAAATGGTCTCCGATGTCGCCGGCCTTTTCTGTATCACTGCATTGCTCACCATGCCCCGATCGCTCAAGACTTCTTCCACATCCACGATGAAGCGATAACCGCGTTTCGGGACAGTCTCAATGTAGCGGGGGTGCCGAGCGTCGTCGCCCAGGGTCTTCCTTAGCTGCACGATCGTGTAGGTTAAGTTCGACTCCTCGACAAAGGTGTCGGGCCAAAGCCGCGTCATCAACTCTTCCTTCTCGATGATCCGCCCACTGTTTTCAACCAAAGTCAGAAGCGTTTCAAGAACCTTCGGCGCCAAAAGCAAGGGCTTTCCTTGGCGCAACAGGACCTTCTGGTCGGCATCAAGGGTGAACTCTCCAAACCGATAAAAATGGTTGATGAGCAAAGACATGACTTCCTAGTAACTTCCTATGAATTTCCTCATCGTTTTTTCGGGACGCATCAACTCGTCGTCCGGTAGTTTGGCTGCGAACCTGGCGACAAGGGCTGGGAGCGGATTTTACCACGGCTTTAACCCGCATCAATCGTATCGGGCTTGAAAGCTTGTTCGTCTGCCCGTGGCGCAACGGGACTAATGTCCCAGCCCGTGGCGCGAAAGACATGACAAACGGGACGAAACTCCCATAGCTAACTCTTGGGCCAGACCCCATCATGCCCGCATGAGAAAGGATGGCCTGGTAGTTCAGCTTAACAACCTCGCGGAAGAAGTTGATGTTCGAGGCTATCGCGCGCTGGGGGCGTCTGCTTAAGAAGAAACCATCCGTCCGTTACGAGCCATAAATGGAGGCAAAGCTATGTTCAAACGGATCGCATTTTTCATCTACGGAAGCCTCAGCTACCTGACATTCCTGGGAACGTTTCTGTACGCCATCGGTTTCATCGGCAACTTTGGCGTTCCGAGAACTCTCGATGGCGCGCCGCATGGACCACTCGGAGTCGCCATGCTTATCGACGCAGGTCTGTTGACTCTGTTTGCGGTACAGCACAGCGTCATGGCACGCAAGTGGTTTAAGGACTGGTGGACTCGCATTGTGCCAAAGCCGCTGGAACGCTCAACCTACGTCCTGTTTTCGAGTGTTGCTCTTATCGTGTTGTTCTGGCAGTGGAGGCCGTTAGGCGGCCTGGTATGGTCCATCGAGGACCCGACCGGGCAGCTTGTTATGCGTGGTTTTTTTGCCTTCGGCTGGGCGCTGGTGCTGATCTCCACATTCCTCATCAACCACTTCGATCTCTTCGGCCTGCGCCAGGTTTGGCTTTATCTGCGAGGCCGGCCTTACACGACTCTACAGTTCGGGACGCCTGGGCCATACCGCCTCGTGCGGCACCCGCTCTACGTTGGTTGGCTGTTCGCCTTCTGGAGTACACCGACAATGACGCTCGCACACCTGCTCTTCTCGATAGCCACAACTGCTTACATCTTGCTAGCGATTCAATTCGAGGAGCGAGACCTGGCGCGCGAGCACGGCCAGGCGTACGAAGCTTACCGCCGTTCAGTGCCCATGCTGATTCCGTTCACTCGCCGCCATCACGATTCATCGTCGGCGGACAGCATTTCCATGCGAGCGCAGTGATGGCAGCCTAACTTCGCTTAGTAATCATTTCCCCCGTTCACGAAACGTCGACCAACCTGGAGGTAAGATAATGAAGAGCTTTCTATCCTTTTCAATCTTTATTGGGATCTCCTGTCTGCTCATTGGCAGCGCGCCCATGCCCATTAGCAGCACTTCTGCTGCAGCTACTGCGGCAGTTGATAATCTCTCTCCTGTTACCAACCACGAACTCGCTCTGGCTCGCAGCGCGACGGCCAGGTACCATGACTTCGCGCAAGCCGACGCTGATGGTTATGAATTCTTACATTGTGCGGCGGGCGAGGGGCTTGAGTACCTGAATGCGTCCTTGCTTGACTGTAATTTCGATATCGAGCATCCGGAAGCACTTCACTACATTCCGGAAGGAAACGGTCTGCGACTTGTAGGTGTGGAGTATGTGATACCGACAGCTTGCACAGCCACAGCGCCAGAGGGCTTTACGGGCGACGACGACGAATGGGAGTTTATGGCAGAAGGCTTGCCCATCTGGGCGATGAGAGCCGCGCTCTGGCTGCCGAACCCTGAGGGTATGTTCGCAGAGCACAACCCACGCATCTCGGCGTGCCAATAGTACAGTCTCAGGTTTTTCGTTTCCGGGCACATTAGTTTCAGCATTCCGTTCGTGAAGGAGCTAGCTTCATGAGTATCCAACACTGCAAGCTGACAATAGTAATTCTTGCGTTGATGTCTGTCGGAGTCGTAGTTCTAACCCCCCAAACTTTGGCGAGCAGCGGCAATGATGCCTTGGATGACCAGTTGTCTGCGGTGCTCCGCCAACATGGGTTTACTGGCCGAGTCGGATTGAGTCTCGAACAAAGGCTGGGGCGAAAGATCGACAACCAACTTGCCGATTTAGGCAGGCTGGCTTTTCACGACACCTTGCTTGGTTTGAATGATGATAACTCATGCTCAGGTTGTCACTCGGCGCCTTTGGGCTTTGGGGACTCGCAGTCGATCGCCATAGGCGTTGAAAACAATAACGTCGTGGGTCCGGATCGTACTGGTCCACGCAACCAGAGGCGCACGCCAATCATTCTCAATAACGTTTTCTTCCCGGCGCTAATGTGGAACTCACGGTTTAATTCAGTCTCCGGCAATCCGTTCGACAACAGTGCCGGATTTCAGTTTCCGCTGCCGGAAGGCTTCTCGTTGTCCGGCCTGCCTCACCTGCTCACGGCGCAAGCTTTCATTCCCACAACCGAAAAGCCTGAAATGACCGGATTCCATCCTTCGGTGCCTGGGACTAACGACGGCATTCGGGCGGCAGTTGTGGAGCGATTAAATGCGAATGCTGAATATCGAAAGTTGTTTGGCAAAAACTTCCCAGAAGTGAAGTCAGGCGCACCGATTACTTACGAGATGCTCGCTCGTGCGATCGCGGAGTTCGAATTCACGCTCGTCTTCGCAGACGCACCGATTGATAGATTTGCGCGCGGGCAGAAGAATGCCATGACCGAAGATGAGAAACGTGGCGCCCTGATCTTCTTTGGACCGGGTAACTGCGTTAGCTGCCACGCGGTTTCAGGACAGTCCAATGAAATGTTCAGCGACTTCCGGCAGCATGTTGCCGGTATTCCTCAGATCGCACCCGCCGTTGGAAACGTCACGTTTGATGGGCCTGGGGCGAACGAGGATTTTGGTTTGGAGCAGGTGACCGGGAACCCAAATGACCGCTATGCTTTTAGAACCTCGCCGCTACGGAACTTAGCGTTACAACCCACGTTCTTTCATAACGGTTCCTTCACTAGATTAGAAGACGGAATGCGCTACCACTTGGACGCAATTGGATCAGCGCCCAGTTACCATCCGGTTGCAGCAGGTGTCGACGCTGATTTGCAAGGCCCGCAAGGACCTGTTGCGCCGGTTCTCGCGCGCATCGATCCGCTGCTGGCGACTCCAGTCATTTTGTCTGATGACGAGTTTCGACAACTGATCGCCTTCCTACGCACCGGGCTTCTTGACCCAAAAGCGAATGCTCACGATCTGCGTAAGCTGATTCCGGCGCGGGTGCCCAGTGGCAGACCTATTCACGTTTTCCAGTAGGAGTTGGCAATACCGTGCGGATCGTGCGCAACTGCCAAGTGCGGTCCGCGTGTGACATATCCAGGCTCTACCGAATCACAGAGCGGCCTTTGGACTTTCGCAGCAAATCTTCGGCCCATCGCCTCCAGCTCTCGGACATCTGGCGAACCGCCAGTAACCGCCCAACCTCATTGTGATCACGGGTGTAGATCCGAAATACATCCGAAATGGTCAGGTTATGATTGGGTCTCTCAACCACACGGATTTCATCTCGCGCTCCCAGATCACCCTCGGCTATTATTCGAAGATAGGTCCCGGGTCGTGAAGCCTCTATGAAGCGGCGCGGAAACATCTTATCGTTCATCCGGACTCCCAGCCGCCAGCAGGGTATACGTGGCTCCGAAACTTCAAGAATGACAGTGCCGATCGCCCAACGCTCTCCGACAAGCGCGTTGTTCACGTCGATCCCTTCGGTCGTGAGGTTTTCGCCGAACTCGCCATAGGTAAGTGATCGTCCGATCTCTCGTTCCCACCACCGTACATCCTCGATGGCGTACGCGTAAACAGCTTTGTCGAAGCCCCCGTGCGCGGCACGGTCAGCCTGGTCGTCGCCGTCAAGGTTTACACCGTGAGCCTTGATCCGACCGGACGCGGGTGATTTCCAGATAGCGCTTTTGGCCGGCCGACCGTTGTATTCGAACTCGCGCGGGGTACCGACGTTGACTGATAGGACCTTTCCCGCCGCAATCTCCATACCTTCCCTCCTTTGCGCACATACATGGCCGTTCGTAATTTCGCCACTTTAATCACAGGATCTTCTGTTTCGCCAGAAAGCTTCGAATCAGCTCCGCAATGTGGTCGCCATCTTCCTCGAGCGCAAAATGTCCGGTGTCGAGCAAGTAAAACTCAATGTTCTTCAAATCGCGCTTGTAGGGCTCTGCACCTTCCGCCGGAAAAATCTGATCGTTTTTGCCCCACACAACCAACGTTGGAGGCTGGTGTTTGCGAAAATACGCGTGCCACTGCGGGTAAAGCGCAAGGTTTGACCCGTAATCAAGAAACAGCTTGAGTTGGATCTCCTGATTGCCCGGCCGATCAAGCAACGCCTGGTCAAAGGTCCAGGTGTCTGGTGAAATGTGATGCGGGTTGCGCGTACCATGTGTGTACTGCCACTTCGTTGCGTCGACTTTTAGGAAATCGCGCAGTTTGTTGGCGTTCTCCTCGCTTGGATTTTCCCAATATTTTTTGATCGGGTTCCAAAAACCGCGCAAACCTTCTTCGTACGCATTACCGTTTTGAACAATCAACGCCTGCACCCGTTCGGGATATTTAACCGCGAGGCGATAACCAACAGGTGCACCGTAATCTTGTACATAAAGGCTGTATTTTTTCAGACCCTTTGCAACGGTAAATTGGTCAATGATCTCCGCCAGATGATCGAACGAGTAGCTAAACTCGCTTACACCAGGTGCGGAACTGTAACCAAAACCCGGATAGTCAGGTGCGACGACATGATACTTGTCCGCCAACCGCGGAATCAGATTCCGAAACATGTGCGATGAAGTTGGAAACCCATGCAACAACAGAATTGTCGGCTTGAGCGGGTCGCCAGCTTCACGATAGAAAATCTCCAAGCCTTCAATCTTCAACTTGTTGTAAGTCACCGGCCTTTGGTTTGACGACACACTCACAGTTTGTGCTTTGACGGTCAAACTTGCGTGCACCAAACTCACAGAGACAAACGTCATGATCAAGACGTAACGCAACGAAATTGTTAACGTGTTTTTCATATTCTCTATTCCTCTCTTTCTGTTCGAAACGGAGGCGCAGCCCGATCAGCAAAGAGACTGAGCTGCGCTTGGCCCATCTCCTTTACGCCGCCGCTCCAATTTGCACTTCGGGAAAGTCAATGTCGGTTCCGGCAATGACGTTGAAGTAGTTGGTGAAAATATTCAGCGCGACGTTAGCGACGATCTCGGCGACTTCTCCGTCGGAAAACCCGGCGTCCCTGACCGCTTGCAGATCAGCGTCTGAGACTTCGCCACGATTGACGATTATGTTGCGTGCGAATTTCAAAGCCGCGTCGGTTTTGGCGTCAGTCGAATGGCCTTGACGGGCCGCGAGAATCGCGTTTTCACCCAAACCAACCATTTTGCCAATAGCTGTGTGGGCCGAAGCACAGTAACCGCAGCCATTGATTTCTGCTGAGACAAGCGCGATTTGCTCACGCAACCGAGCGTTCAACTTCCCATTGGCGAGCGCTCCGCTAAAGCTCAAGTAGGCATCCAAAACCGCGGCAGATTGAGCCATTGTTTTCATCATGTTTGGCGTGACGCCAAGCTTCCTCGTTACTCCATCGAGCAGCTCTCTCACCTTTCCGGTTGATGCTTCGTAACTCACAGGCTGGATTCTGGTCATCTTTTTTCTCACTCCTTGATCAATTCAGCGTCTTGCGCTGTGACCACCCTTACCGCATCGCCCATGCCAACCGAGGAAGATGAGATAATTCACCGGAAACCAGCCAAAACAATGAAATTCGTTTTGCCTCCTACCTCGAAAAGTCGTTCCTCAACGACATCTCGTTGCTGTGATCGCGAACTTTCGTTATGCTCGCGCAAATCATGGCCACGAAAGAAAGCTTTGTTGGAACCTCGGGAGAGGAGGGACAGTTTTCTCACGAACTGGTTGGCGCCAGCGCGGCTTGGCGGAAGGTCTTACAGCAGATCGATCTTGTCGCTTCATCGAATGCTACTGTTTTGATCACGGGCGAGTCGGGGACTGGCAAACAACTGGTGGCCCAAGCTATTCATGCAAAGGGGTCACGGCGTGAGCGACCATTTATCGAAGTCAACTGCGCAGCCATCGCACCAGAGCTTTTCGAGTCGGAATTTTTCGGGCATACGAAAGGCGCCTTTACCGGCGCGCACAAGGATCGGGTGGGCAGATTCGGACTTGCTGACGGCGGAACCATATTTCTCGACGAAGTTGGCGAAATCCCGCTCTCGCTCCAGGGGAAGCTCCTACGTGTTTTGCAGGAAGGGCAATATGAACGTGTCGGTGAAGACAGCACTCGAAAGGTAGACGTACGCGTAATTGCGGCGACGAATCGCGACCTAAAAGAGGAAGTCGAAGCCGGACGATTCAGACAAGATCTTTTCTATCGCCTAAGTGTTTTTCCGATTCACGTTGTGCCTCTGCGCGAGCGTTTGGACGACGTGCCGCTACTTGCAGAGCATTTCATGCGTAAACTGAATTGGCGTGATCGAAGCAATGTGCCCGTGCGTTTGAGCGAAGAGAACGTACGCGCGCTACAGAATTATCATTACCCAGGAAACGTTCGCGAACTGGAAAACATAATCGAGCGCGCCGGCATTCTGACGCATTGTTTTCTCTACCAACTGAGCGTGCAACAGATTCTGGAGGCGATGTTGCTTTCCGAACAGAGGAAACAGCTGGACTCAATCGCCAAAGAGAGTCCGGCTCAACACAATCCTTCACAGACAATATTGACCTATGCAGAAATAAAAAATCTGGAAAGGGAAAACTTAATCGCCGCATTGCAAACGACAAACTATAAGATATATGGCGCCGGCGGCGCCGCCGAGCTTCTTGGTATCAAGCCGACAACTCTCGCTTCACGCATTAAGGCCTTGCAGATCCCACTTCGCCCAGCTCCTAGTGAGTACGAAGACAATAGAGGGGACAACTAATAAGTATCGGCTTTCTTATATTGCAGTGGCTCGAGTCGTTCAAGATCAATCTATTAGCGAACACTCGCCTCTAGCTCGCATCGCGAGATTCAAGAGCGCCACCCGCTGATTCTCCACCTCGTGTCGCCCACACATGTTGATATTTTGTGCTTGAGGAAGCGCCTCAAGGTAAAATTCGGAATCAACTCACTCAATGTTTTATGCTCTCGATCATGGTTGCTTCACCCGTCTCGCGAGCAGGTCCTGGAGTTCTTGCGGATCAACTGGCTTGACTAAGTGACACTCGCAGCCCGCTTCTTCAGACCGTTGGCGGTCGGCGTCCTGCCCGTAGCCGGTCATGGCAATCAACCTCGCATCTTTTGTCTGTGGGTGCTGACGCAGATGTCGCGCGACCTCATACCCGTTCATATCCGGCAAGCCAATATCCAACAAAACGACGTCCGGATGATACTCAATTGCCGTTGCCAGAGCGGTCTGACCGGTGTAAGCCGCTCGAACGTCATGCCCAAAAATTTGCAGCATCATGACGAGCATATCAGCCGCGTCCATGTTGTCATCAACTACGAGCACCCGCGATGTTTGTGCGGGGTTCGCTGTTTCAGTGCGGGCGATTACTGACTCTCCTTCCGAGGAAAGTGCCGGCAGACGCACGATGAACTCGCTTCCCTGCCCCAATCCCGCACTGTGAGCCTCGACTGTCCCTCCGTGCAATTCCACAAGTTTTTGGACCAGGCTCAAGCCGATGCCCAGGCCACCTTGCGAGCGATCAAGTGTGCGATCCGCCTGCGTAAAGAGATCGAAGATGCGCGGCAGTAGTTCGGGAGCGATGCCGACGCCGGTATCCCACACACGTACCACAACCTCACCGCCTTCTTGTTCAACGGTAATCCATATACGTCCGCCCTCGTCGGTGTACTTGGCGGCGTTGTTGAGCAGATTCACCACGACTTGCTCCATTCGGGTTGAATCGCCCTGTAACCAGACAGGTTCAGCCGGAAGCGACACCGATAGCTCATGCTTGCGTTGCTCAATCAGAGAGCGAACAGATTCCAGAGCGCGTTCGACGATGCCCCTCATCTCCAGGCGTTCTCGATGAAGTTGAATCCTTCCGGTAATGACACGGGACACGTCCAGTAGATCATCAATGAGATGCGCTAGTTGCCCCACCTGACGCTCCAGAACGATTTTGGCTTTCCGTTGAATTGGGTTCTCTGTGTCCTGGAGACGAAGGATATGCAAAGCGTTGAAAATCGCGGACAGAGGATTCCGTAGCTCATGGGAAAGCATCGCCAGGAATTCGTCCTTGCGATGGTGAAGTTCTGCCAACGCCTCCGCCTGCTCGTGCGTCTGTCTCTCCAGGCGACTGCGTTCGGTAATGTCCCGAATGTTGCACTGTATGACTTGGCGCTGATCCACCTGGTAGACGTTGCTGACAAATTCGACGTCGATCCGTTGTCCTTGCTTGGTCTCGAGCGGCAGATTCTCATAGCGAATATAACCTTGCGCTTGCAGCTCACCGAAGGCGGCCCGGCTCTCTGCTTTATCTCGGAAGAGACCGATCTGCCAGAGTTCCTTGCCGACGAGTTCTTCTTGCGAATAACCCAACAGCTCTTTGATGAACGGATTGGCATCGAAGATTTTCCCAGTGTTGGCGTCGAGGATGAGGATGGCATCCTGGGCGGTTTCGAAGAGCCGGCGATAGCGAGCCTCGGAAACCTCCAGGTTGTACGCCGCCTGTTTGCGCTCGGTAATATCGCGAATATTGGCCTGGATGACTGACTGGCCGTCTTCCGTGTAAAGGTTGGCTACCACTTCGACTTCCCGGCGCTGGCCATTTTTAGACTTGAGCGGTAAATCGTCGTAGCGGATGAACTGTTTCTCTCGCAATTCTCGAAACGCAGCCTGGCTAGCCTCTTCGTCCTTAAGCAAGCCGATTTCAAACAACTCCTTACCGATCATCTCTTCGCGCGTGTACCCGAGCAACCGCGCTATGTAGGGGTTAGCATCAGTGATTTGGCGTGTGTCGGGATCGAGAATCAGTATTCCATCCTTGGCGGCTTCAAAGAGACGGCGGTAACGAATCTCGGAAACCTTCAATGCATATGCCGCCTGCCTGCGTTCGGTGATGTCCTCGATGGCGAGAAGAATCAAGTCCGAATGGTGGCCTGGCTCGCGGACGCGGCGGGCATTGAGCCGCATCAATTTGTGCCCGATGGTCTCGAAGTCAAACTCCACCTCGTAATCGTGGATAGGGTGATTGGTGATCAGGACTTCTTTCAGTAACTCCCGCAATCGGGGAATGTCCCACTGCCTATTGCCCAGGTCATAGATAAACTCGTTCTCTGTGTCGGCCGGCGAGACAACGAAGGTCTCGTAGAAACTGCGGTTCGCCTTCCTGACCCGGAGGTTCTTGTCGAGAACGAGGAATGGTTCGCGTAACGTCGCGATGATGTTCTCGCAGTAGTGCAGGCTATCTTGGACCAGACGCTCTTGCCGTCTGCGTTCGCTCACGTCGCGAAACACGAGCACCACTCCGGCGACTTCACCGTTCGCATGGCGAATCGGAGCGGCGCTGTCGTCAATCGGGCGTTCCGTGCCGTCTTTGGCGATGAGCAGCGTGTGGTTTGCCAGACCGATAAACACGCCTTCGCGCAAGGCACGGTTCGCGGGGTTCTCCACCGTCCGGCGAGTTTCTTCGTTGACAATTTTGAACACCCTTTCCAGCGGAACGCCTAAAGCCTCTTCCTGCATCCAACCGGTCAATGTCTCAGCCACGGGATTCAAAAAAGTGATGCGAATTTCTTTGTCGGTGGTGATAACTGCGTCGCCAATGCTAGAGAGAGTGACACGCAGCAACTCACGTTGGTCCTGCGATGCTTTCGCTGTCTCCTTTGACTCTGACTGCTCTGTGTCAGTGTCCATGCCGCCTTCTCCCGTACAGACCAACCCAAGGTTAATGAAGCGAACCTACCTCGGGGCGCGAGAGTCGCGATTGTGAGTAGCTCAGATATTACACACGCCATTAGCCACGGGGCTCGAAGAACCAACGTGGCAGTCGTTTTAGTATCGAGCGTCTCACGAGCCCGACTCAATGACGCCGTGGACCTGCATGCGTCCGCACAGAATCGTACGGACGAACGCTTTCTAGACGGTGCGTCGGCCAGTGACCAAGTTGTATATCAATACGATCACAGCCAAGACCAACAAGAGATGAATCAGGCTGGTGCCGCTACCTATACCGGATACAAAACCCAATAGCCAAAGGACCAATAGGATTACAAATATTGTCCACAACATAATTCTAACTCCTTCTAAGGTGCCCCATTCACTCGCAGAAACCAACCGCCTCGCGCTACGATCTAGTTACTCTTCCGGATGGGCGAGAGCATCCGCCTTTGTGGCGTGCATTACGCCGTCCGGATGTTCGGGCGGCGAGTACACAGTGAACAGTTTCATATCTTCAGTGCCAGTGTTAATGAAGTCATGTTCCATTCCGGCCGGCACCGCAAACATATCGCCGGGGCTAATGTCGTGCGTTTCACCACCAAGCTCCGCTCGTCCCTTGCCTTTGACGAAAACCAGAACCTGGTCGACAAGCTCATGAACTTCGCGACCAATGTCTTCACCCGGAGGGACACTCATCAAGACCACCTGAGAGTATTTGTTCGTGAACAAGACCTTCCGGAACTGATTGTTCGCGAGCGCCGATTGCTGCACATTTTGGAATTGCATAAATACGCGCACTCCTCTGACTCAATGACTCTATCTAAACCTTTAATAGGCAAAAGACATGCCCTTCAGAATCCCTCGACCTTGCCTCAGGAGCATAGTCGGAAACCCTTGTCCGCCAATGTGGTGAATGCTTCCAAACGAAAGCTCAGCATCAGAAGCGCGGTGTGTCTCAAACCGTCAGATTTCTTCGTGGATTTTTGCTGGTCTTACTGCGCGAATTTTCGCAAACGATCCCCAAACCAACAAACTCTTCCTCGAGATGGCAGGGGCAAAAGAAGGCCAGTTTGATAACACTAAAAAAGGCTGCTATGTGCGGTAACACAGAGAAGTTGGTCCAAGGCCCGGAACTTCCAGTGCTATATCCGATACAAGGTTTACGAGTAATCGCGTCCGAAGGGACGCTTGGTTTGTCTCGCGGAAAATGACAAGGCAAGTGAGATTCGACGCGCGTGGGGGAAATGAGTGCGACAACAATAATGCCCAGGGTGATGATTGCCTGAGTGGTCAGTTGGACCATGAGTGAACAAGTCACCCGCTCATACGAACGGGGGACGATGACTGGAACAGATAGAGCAGCCGGTAAAGGGAGGTAAGTTCTTGTCAGCGAGGTTTTCTGCACAGGAAATCGAGACGCTAGGCGTTACGGACCAAAGCGCTCGACGCACTTGGCTTTGGTGGAAACTGGCAGAAGATTTGATGAGTATCTGACGTTCAGCGCGGCGTCTTACCAACGCTAAGTTTAGCGAGTTGAAAAGCAAGATCGATGCGTCGTTGACGAACGTGAGGACTGTAGAGTTTAGTAACTAGGGCCGGTGCAATCAAAGCTCCGGCCCTTTTCGCTTCGAAGCACGCCGACGCTGGACAGGCGCATCTTCCGACGCGTTGCGGCCTGCGCCTGAATGTCAGACACCCAAACTGCGCGCATTTCGTTGCCGCTTGAGCATCCCGCCTGGTAGTGATTATGTTCGCGCTCATTCTTTACGTTTGAGAGAAACTCCGCACCGGTGGGAAAAGCTGCGCAACTGCTCCAGCCCTGGATTTCCGGTCAAGATGCAAGCGCGGCTTATTACGCCTTCTAAGCATTGCAAACACGAGTTTTACCTGGATTTCACCTTTTCATTACCGCCGCGGTCTCTGTGAATGACAATTGCACACAGCGCTGTTAAGGCTCGGTGTGGAAGTTGTCTGATAAGGCGTTTCGCGATTAGCGTCACGCGCTAAAACTCGATTCGCGCTACTACGATCGATTGAAGGTTCAGTGTTCATTCTTCTCCAGCCGAGTGAGACTGAACTAAAGCGAGTCCCAGTCTGTGGTCGTAGCGCCGAGCACGTCAACCAGAACTACAACAAGGACTTACGGCTGATATGAGGCCCGATCACCGAAAAGAAGCCGAGGAGATTCTCCAAGCCGTGCTGAATCATACGCCTGAAGATCGCGGCAGTTTTGTCTCCCCGGCTTGTGCCGGCGATCCGGCTCCGATAAGCGACGTAGATACACTCCTCTCACAACATGAAACTTCAGAAAACGTTCAGCAACTGCACCAACCGGAAACAGACTTAAACTCCTGCAATGATTTGGGAGCCGAAGAGCACGTCGACCCGTTGATTGGCCGCCGTTTAGGCGCTTATCGGATCGAACGCGAAGTGGCTCGAGGCGGCATGGGCACTGTCTACGAAGCACTACGTGTGGACAATGAGTTCACAAAACGCGTCGCCATCAAGGTCGTAAAAAGGGGCATGGATACCGACTTTGTTCTGCGACGATTTCGGAAAGAACGACAAATTCTGGCGGCTCTCAATCACGCCAATATCGCCTCGCTATTGGACGGTGGCACAACTGACGATGGATTGCCATATTTCGTGATGGAATACATTGAAGGAAAGCCGCTATACAAATATTGCGATGCCAATCAACTGAATATTGCTCAGCGTCTTCAGCTCTTCATCTCAATTTGCGACGCCGTTCAGTATGCTCATCAAAGGCAAGTAGTACATCGAGATATAAAACCATCCAATGTCCTGGTTACGGCTGATGGTGTGCCGAAACTTCTCGATTTCGGTATAGCCAAGTTACTCAATCCCGATATAGTCGGCGATATCACACGCGATTCCACTGGCACCGCAATGCGTCTGATGACGCCGGAGTATGCGTCGCCTGAACAGGTCCAGGGTTGGCCCACTTCCCCTGCGACAGACGTCTATTCCCTCGGCGTCTTATTGTACGAACTCCTGACAGGATATCGCCCGTATCGTTTGATCAGTCGTGCACCTCACGATATCGCGCGTGTGATTTGCGAAGAAGCGCCTCAGCCACCGAGCTTTGTAATCATGCACCACGATAATCTCTTCACAGCAAGTGAGGCGACAACTCTTCAGCAAGTCTACTCGACAAGAAAGACGACACCTGAATCTTTGCGACAAACGCTTTCGGGCGACCTCGACACGATCATCATGCGTGCGCTCGAAAAGGAACCGGAAGGCCGGTACCAATCTGCCGAACAGTTACGAGAGGACATCGCACGATTTCTGGAGAGAAAGCCCATTTCGCACTGGCCTAAGTCGCCATACGTGACTCCCCTCCCAAGCAGCGCGGAAACGTCTATCGCCGTCTTTTTGAGCCTGGAGGATGTTTCCCAAACCACAGATTCAGGAACCGACTATCTGGCGACCGGTCTCACTGATGCTCTGATTACACGTCTTAGTGCTATCGGCCGTGTTGCGGTACGACCTATCAGCAGTGTCTTGAGTTACGAACCTGACTCTGATCCGCTCATTGCTGGCCGCAAACTCTGCGTCACTTACATACTCTCAGGCTCGTTAAGACGAACCGGCGACAGGATCCACGTCACCATTCAGTTGCTCGACGTTTCCGATGGCCATGTAATCTGGACCGAACAATTCGATGAGAAGCCTGGCGAACTACTCGACATGGAAGATCGCATTTGCCGCCGGGTTGCAGAGGCGATCGTTCCGGATCTAACAGCCGATGAGCGAATAAGACTCTCAAAACGTGACACGGACAATCCTCAAGCTCACGAGGCTTACCTTCGAGGACGTTATTATTGGAACAGGCTCAACGAAGAGGGTTTCGCACACGCGCTCGTTTGTTACAACCAGGCCATCGCACTTGATCCAAACTACGCACTCGCATATGCAGGGCTGGCGGCATATCACAACTGGTTATGCTCTTTCACGGTTTTGCCACCAGCCGAGTGTGCGGCGGCTGCCTACGAAGCCGCCTCGACTGCCGTGGCGATTGATCCCACCCTACCGGAGGGCTATGCCGCACTTGGACAGGCAATACTTTGCAGAGATTTTAGCTGGGGTCGTGCAAAACGGCAGCTACACGCTGCAATCGATCTCAACCCCTATTACTCATTCGCGCGCATTTTGTACGCCTCACAATTAACAATGGAAGGTCGGTTTAGCGAAGCATTACGCGAAGCGCAGTTTGCCCAGGATCTCGATCCATTAGGAAGCATCTCGCGCTTCAATCTTATCCGGTGCTCGTACTTCGCGCGCCGCGCTGATGAGGCTCTTCACCTGGCAAAGGAAACTGTTGAAACGCAACGGAACAATCCTAACGTGCTTCTACTTGCGAGTTCTCTCCTCAGCAGCCTGGGCCGACATGAGGAGGCAATTGACGCTGCGCAGAAGTGCGTCGCGTTGATAGGAAAGAATTCTCAAACGCTCAGCAGACTCGGATCAGCCCAGGCGAAGGCTGGTGACGCGCGGGCAGCACAAATGGTTCTCCAGGACATGCGCGAGATCGCTTCGCGGCGCTATATCTCACCATATCATCTGGCGTTGGTTAACTGCTCGCTGGGTCGAGCTGAGCAATCCCTCGATCTGTTGGACCAGGCCTATGACAGCAGAGACGGGAAAATGCTCTGGATGGCCGTGGATCCCGAGCTGGACGTGCTTCATGGACATCCACGGTTCGATAGATTGTTGGCGAAGTTGAACCACCCGCTCAGCGCGCAATCTGGGATTCAGGATTTGTCCGCAAGGGATCAGGAATCGATCTCAGTCCCTTCCCCAGCATCTGTGAATGGTAATACAGCCTCTGCATTTGCCATTCCCGCGCCTCAAACCTTGGACAGCGCAAAGGAGGAGGCACGGCAGCTTTACACTGCCGGCCGTTACTACTCGACGCGTCGCACGACAGAAGGTCTTTGGCAGGCAATCGACCGACTCAAGCATGCGGTTGAACTAGATCCGAAATTTGCTCGCGCCCATGCGGAACTGGCTGACTGCTATGCGCTACTGAACTGGTACGTCGAGCCTCCACCTGCAGACGCGTGGAAACTCGCAAAGCAATCTGCGATTAACGCCGTGACGGCTGACCCAAAGCTGGCTGAGGCACGTGCTTCACTTGGCTTCGTTAGACTTCACTACGATCGTGACTGGGAAGGCGCCGAACGCGAGTTGCGTGTAGCGATTCAACTAAAGCCAGGTGCTCAGGTGGCACATCGATGGTACGCCTTTAGTCTGTCAACGATGGGCCGGCACGAAGAAGCCCTGGCCGAGATGAAGCGAGCGCGCGAGATTTCACCCCAATCGGCAGTGCTGGCGACGGCGATGGCCAACGTGTCGTTCCTGGCTGGCAGGTACGACGAAGCCATCGCAGAGTGTCGCAGGGCAATGGAATTGGACTCGGGAGCGGTATCGGTCCACACAGTCTTGCGCTGGTGCTACGAGAAAAAGGGAATGCACCGCGAAGCGCTCGCCGCTTTCGAAGAGGAAAGAGTTTTCGCTGGCGACACGCCCACCACACGCCTCAAACGAGCGAGTGTATTGGCGGCTGTGGACAGATGTGAAGAAGCACGGATAGTGCTAAACGAGGTAATCGAACGACGGCCGGTGCAGTGGGTTTCAGCCTACGAGATCGCCATTGTTTATTGTTGGCTAGGTGACAAGGACAGTGCTTTTTGTTGGCTCGAACAAGCTGAACGTGAGCACGCGATTGGCTTCACCTTCGTGCGCGTCGATCCGAGATTGGAAGGGTTGCGATCCGATCCGCGATTCGAATCGTTGTTGCGAGGCATTGACCGCACCCTTCCGTGAGACGAATTGTGCCATGCGAGCCATCCGAGCCACTTTCCTGAACTCTCTACTCTGTTGAAAACAAAACAACTTGTTGTGTAGACTACGCTTACTTAACGAGATTGCCCGCTTGGCTCAGTGGTAGAGCACTCGCTTCACACGCGAGGGGTCAGTAGTTCGAATCTACTAGCGGGCACCAAGATCTCAACAACTTACGGGCGATCGATGGTCGCCCGTTTTGCTTTTACACAAGAACAAATGAGCTTTGACTTGTACTTTTGCCGCCGCGATGGTTCAGCTCCGGCGATAGCGGAGCTCAAGCAGTACTTTGCAGCGCTTCCTCTTTTTAAGATTGAGGACATCGACGCCGGCGGAGTCCAGTTCTGGTATCAAAATGAAGCAACCGGCGTTTACTGCTCCTTCTCCTACTCGCCAATTGATGCGCAAGAGTTAGAGGGATGCGGTTCGAGTGGACTCTCATTCAATTTGAACTTTAACAGGCCGAGCTTTTTCGCGTACGAAACCATGCCGCTCGTTGAAGCATTCTGCAACTACTTCGATCTTGTGGTTGAAGACTCGCAGGAAGAAACAGTGCAGCCCGCCCAGGCGGAGCGTTTGATCCGTTCGTGGCGTGCGCACAACGTTTGGGCGATGGGCGCGCTGGCCAAATCAGCGAAAGCGGAGGATATGGAACTGCATTATCTTCCCGAGCAGCGGGCAACGGAGTGGTGGCGTTACATGAGTGTGAGACAAGGGATCGAAGACTCTTTGACAGACGATATCTTCGTACCATCGTTGATGATTCTGAAGGGTCCTGCGCCGCAACTGTTCACAATGATGGTTTGGCCAGACGGAATCGCTCAATTCTTCCCGCCCTGTGATTACGTTTACGTGCATCGCGAAAGGAAACAGATGTTTAGGAAGAAGGAGGAAACAGGTTTCGTCCCTTACCAATCAGTAATGGATACTATGAAGCCACTACTCGATGATTATGACTTCGCCAGTCTTCAGATCAAATACTTAAGCCCGGATAAAACATCAAAGGTCGCTCCTCTGATTCAATCGCTGCACCTGGAACCAGTTGAATTGAGCCAGCATAGACAGATGGCATCGGATGGCTTCCATGATGTCGCAGTGGCTGGTGAAGTTCCTTAGTGAGCGAAACACAGCCCTCTAGTCGCCCGTATGCTCCTCCTCTTCGAAAGCACGCGCGGGTTGTCTAAACACGAGCATCGTTCTCATTTGCTTTTCCGCCAGAGCGACAATCGTTGAAAGCATTTCACGCCGTACCGCGGTTCTCATGTGAATCGAATTCACCGCGTCGCTTGTCGCGTACGCGGCTAGCTGCTCGAGAAACGGATAAATCGGTGAGCGCGGCGGTACGCGCAGTATCTTGCCACCCACGAATATGAATCCATCCCCGCCTTCGGCTACACCGCCAAACAACATTGCCGGTCCAAGGCTCGGCTCGCGAAAAGCCGCCTGATGATGAAGGCGAATGGTTGCAAATTGCTCGTTTGAATTGATCTCCAAGACTTTGACCGTCGTCTGCGGCCTGAAGGGAGCGACAAACGGACTCGCAAGGTCAGCCGTTCGAAAAACGCTGCCTGCAACCAGGTCTCGTTCTCCGTTCCTGGCCGGCATCAGGTACGAGCGATTGTCTTCAAAACGATGAATGAGCACTGCCGGTCGCGGAACGCCCGCGTCCCAGCCTTCCTTATTTCGAAACTCGATGTAGTACCCGTCCACGACCGCCACGAGAAAACCCGGAAGATCACGACGAAACAACGGTCTGAGCCGCACCACCGTTTCAAACGACCTGCCGCTCGCGGTCCAAACTCTCGACTGATCCAGCCAGCCGCGACCGGCCATGTTTGCGGCGTTGAGGCCTGGGCCAATCCACGCATATCTCGGGTGCGGGGCCGAAAATGCGGCCGCTGTACTCATCGCGTCCCATGGATCTTGATAATCCTCGGTGGAGCCGTCGACTCGCGAGTGATCAAGGCCGTACAGATGGCCCATCTCCTGGCCCAACTGGCGAGGCTCGGTCGTTCCGTTATCGCAGACAACACCGCTTCCGCCGCCGAACAGATCCGTCGGAACGTTCATGCAAACGACAACGCCCACAAAGTTCGATAACTTTACTCCGTCGGCGATCGCCGCTTCTCGCGCCCAATCGATCAACTCCTGGCGTCCGGCCTGATTTGCTCCGCTTCCCGTGTAGTCGCTGAACTTCTGGTCGAAGGTGTACCAACCAAAAACCTGCGATCCACCTGTGTCGATATTCCCGTGCGAGACGTCGCGGAAGAAGTCGACCATGTTCTGCGAACCGTTACCGGTTGACGTAAACAGATCTTCGTAATAATCCCTATCAAATGGTTCGCTTGCGTCGTCGCTAAACTTGCAGAGCAGCACTGCCCAGTTAGACTGAATCATCGCTCCATCCTCCTTGATCCCAGACGTGTTTCCTGTGCACGGTGAACCGCGGATCGGGGAAACCCGGGACTAAGCTGTCCTCATATTGATATGAGAGTGCGGAGGTGAATTGTTTCAGCAGTGGATGCGAGTGGAGGATAGCGGCTCGAGCGCGGCACGTTCACGACGGGTCGATCGAGCTTGACGTATCATGGTGAACGTGAAGGAACACGAAACAGACGGCCTCTTCTCGTATGGCACGCTTCAATCCGAAGCAGTCCAACTGGCTACTTTTGGTCGAAGACTCGAAGGGCGTCCCGATGCTCTTGTCGGGTACAAAATAGTGATGATCGAAATCGTTGATGAAGCGTTCATTGCAACCAGCGGCACGGCCCATCATCGCAATCTCCAATTCACCGGGACATCGTCAGACATCGTTGAGGGCACTATCCTCTCATTGACCGCAGACGAACTCGCCCTCGCCGACTCTTACGAACCAAGCGGTTACGAACGGGTTCAGGTCCAATTGCGATCCGGTTCAACCGCCTGGGTTTATGTGAACAACGGTTAGCGGGCCGAAAAAAATCTTTTCTGGCCCTGTCGATTTGGAAGGTTCCCGTTCGACCTGCTGTTAGAAATGCGCGGAGAGTTAGAGAAGTTAATGACGCAGAGTATTTAAACAGCTACTGGACATTATAGAGTTGAATTCACAGATCGGAGTCGCAAAATGCCGAACACCCCAACCGTCACCGCAAAACAGTTTGTCGATCGACTAAAGGCTTACAGCTCACCCGAAGAGCGCGAGAAAACGCTCCGCTACTTTAAAAACACAGACGGCGATCAATTCATCGGCGTGCGCATGGGCCAGGTGTTCGCTCTCGTGAAAGAGTTCATCGACATGCCACCGGACCAGATCGAGAAATTACTCGAGAGCAAGGTCCACGAAGTACGCGCCGGCGGTTGCAGCATCATGGACAAACAGGCGCGCCGCAAGAAAACGACTCCCGAACGACGCAAGGAACTCTACGACCTCTATCTCCGCCGTCACGACCGCATCAACAACTGGGACCTCGTCGACGTCTGCGCCATTCATGTCATCGGCGGCTACTTGTTCGACAAACCGCGCGCCGTGCTTTACAAACTGGCGCGCTCAAAGAACATGTGGGAACGGCGCACCGCAATCGTGAGCACAGCCTACTTCATCCGCCAACGCGACCTGGACGACACGTTCAAGATCTCCGAACTGCTGTTGAAGGACAAAGAAGATCTGGTCCATAAAGCGACCGGCTGGATGTTGCGCTTTGCCGGCGACAAGGATCGCGCACGGCTACTAAGTTTCCTCGACAAACACGCGGCTACGATGCCGCGCGTCGCGCTTCGCTACGCTATCGAAAAACTGGAGAAGAAACAGCGAGCGCACTATTTGACCCTTAAAAATCGCGCTTAGAAACGAAAAGGGGAAACGATGCAACGAATCACAGCCTAAGCAGATTCCCGCAACTTGCGCAGCAGTTCGATGGGCCGGCGCAACGACCTTTTCCGGCGCAGCATCTCGGCCCATAGATCGCCAACTTCAGAAACTCGCTGCGCCATCATGCGTAACGTAAAACTCTTCGGTCCAACCTCACCTCGTTCCACTTCTTCCCACGAACATGGCGCAGACACCGGCGCGCCCGCCTTTGCGCGCAGAGTGTAAGCCGCCGCAAACGTCGCGCTGTATCCGTTGCGTCCGGTATCGACGAGAATTCGCCCGCCACGATCGACCTTCGCAAACTCCTGCGTCAGGTTATCCGGATCCCGTTTTACGAGTACCTCTCCGACAACATGCGCGAAACGACCGACAGTGCCGAAGTCTGACTTACCGTCGAGCGGAACAGCAATGTGAAAACCCTTCGAGCCGGAAGTTTTGATCCAACTCGGCAACCCGAGCTCAACAAGCAGATCTCGTAATCTCAAGGCAGCCTCACGTAACCCATCCAGGTCATCCGTTTTCGACGGATCGAGATCGAAAACACAGATGTCCGGCTGATAAAGGTTTGGCGCACGCGACGGCCAGACATGAATCGTGATGCTGTTCTGATTCGCGAGCCACAGCAGCCCTTCAGTATTGGTCACGATCGGATGATGGACCGTGCCGCCATGCTTCGGCACCTCGACGCGTTCCAGCCATTCCGGAAATCCCTTCGATACGTCTTTCTGAAAAAACCCGGGCGCTTCAATGCCGCGATGAAATCGTTCCATCGTGATCGGGCGGCGACGAACATGCGGCAACATCACCGGCGCGATCATTTCGTAGTACGACGCCATCTCGCCCTTCGTAATCCCCTCTGCGGGAAACATTATCTTGTCAGGATGCGTGATGATCACTTCACTACGCTCAACAGCCGCGGGTGGCGCAGCTTGCCGTGCCCGGTCCATTCAATGAAGCCGACGCGAACGACGATCTCGGGTTTCACCCAATGCACCCGCAATCGCGGCAGACCGACAGCCTTCGTGAACGGCGGCTTTTCGATCTCCAGCCTGTCCAGTCGCTCACGCAGTTCCAATAACATTGCGTTGTCGAATCCCGTGCCGATCTTTCCCGCGAACACAAAATCTTCGCCTTGGTAATGACCGACCAGAAGCGCGCCGAGTCCGACACGCTTGCCCTGCGGATCGGTGAAGCCTCCGACGACAAACTCCTCCGCCAACTCGCACTTCATCTTCAACCACTGTTTCGATCGGCGGTGCTCGTAGATCGAGTCACGTCGTTTCGCAATAACGCCTTCCCAACCTTCTATTTGGGCCAGTTCCCAGGGCGACGGATCTTCAACCAGCGTGACGCGATAAAGCGGAGGTTCCAACGGTAGTTGGGCCAACAACGCGCGTCGCTCCTCGAGCGTCGCCGACGTCACGCTGCGTCCGTCGAGCCACATGACGTCAAAAACGTGATAAGCGACTTTCCCGCGACCCCAGGTAACTTCGCCGTCGAGAATCGCGTCCTGCACCGGCAGCTTCTTGATGGCTTCGACAACCGAAGGTATGTCTTGCGGGAGTTGATTGCGCGAAAACAGCTCGACCGTTTCGCCGTTCTTGTACGCGAGCAGCCGGATGCCGTCGAACTTGCGCTCGAAGATCCACTCCGGTCCGGTGAACCGCTCCTGCGTCAACGTGGCGGCCATCGGCACGAGCCATTTCGGAAATGAAGACATGCAAACCTGGTCTTGGGTTTTGTACTTTGATCTTTGTTCGCCAGTCTGCCGTTGAACTCTTGAACGCATGGACCCGGCACGCCAGCGAACAAAGTACCAAGCACAAAAAACCTAGTATCGCCAACTTTTCACGTCGGCGCCCGGCGGCGCGCTCTTTAGGATCCGCTCGACGATCTTCGGCGCGTAAAACTGGTGATACCGCAAGCGTGACAACGCGTTCGGCCGCGTGTGATCGCCGTTCCAGCAATGCTCGGCGCGCGGCTCGTAATCGACCACGCCGCCGTAGTGCGGGTTCTTCGTTGTCTTTAAGAAGTCTTCGACGAGGTAGACAGCGTTATTCAAGTAGTAGTTATCAGCCTCGCCGACATAGATGTGAAGCTTGCCCTCGAGTTTTGGTCCTATCTTGGCCCAATCGCGTTTCAGGATGTAACCGAGATCGTAATTCTCACGCCAGTACTCCGCGACTGAACGATCGATCTTCCCTGTCAACTTGTCCCAGATCGGTTTCGGGTAGCCGTTGCTTCCGACCGGCGAATAGACCGCTTCCCAAATGTCAAACTGTCCGCCGGAACGGCTGTTTGTTCCGAGCGCCAGCTCCATGTGGTTCATGTCTTCAACCGTCGCGGCCAACTCGCCGAGGTAGTTTCGTTTACCGGGCCGCGGAATGCGTTTCCACTTCGAATCGGCGTAATAGGCATTTTCATGCTCGTAAATATTCACGACGGTATAGGCGCGGAAGTCGATCGGGTCCGGGCACGCGGCCCAGCTACCGTTGTACTCGTCGGGATAGAAAACCTGCACCGCCATTGCTTCCCAACCGCCTGTGGATCCGCCGTAAAGAAAACGTGCCCACCCTTTGCCGATACCCCGAAAACGCTTTTCAATCTCGGGAATCAGCTCGTAAGTGATCGCGTCGCCGTATGGACCAAGGTTCGCGGAGTTAACAGCGTATGAATCGTCGTAATAAGGATTTGCGTGCTGGATCTCGACGATCAGGAAGCGCGGAAAGGTCGGCCCGGTCCATTCCTTGTAAAACTGGTGGGCGTGTTCCTGCTGAATGCGGTTGTAGCCGGCGAGTTTGAATCGTTCACTGTAATCGGGTTTGAGGTTCGGATCCGGTGGGGTTTCGCGAAAGCCGCCGAAGTCTGCAGGGAAGTGGCCGTGGAAGATGACGAGCGGGTAACGAGCTTCGGGATGCGAGTCGAACCCCTCGGGCAGCAACACGTGAGCGCCGAGGTGCATCGGGCGTCCCCAGAACTTCGTCAGTCGTTCGCTTTGAATCCTGATGTGCTTGATGTACTTCGTATCTTTCGGCTGTTCGATCGGCGGGATGATCTTGTCGAGCGTAATGGCGATGGGTGTTTGACTGGTCGCATCGAGTCGGATTTTTTGCGGCGTGCTGTAGAGATTTCCGGGAGCACGACTCCACTGCTGACCTTCACCACGGTCCATCGGCAGTTTGACCGTGTGACCGTCGGATCGATGAAACGTTTCGTAACGATGAAGCAGCGCCTGCACGAAGTACTCGCCGGCCGGAACGTCCGCCAGGCTGCGACGTGGATAGCCAAAGGCGCTCTGGTCCACGATCGTCGTTTGCCCGGCTTTCCACCCTTCGACGTTAACGCCGAAGACCTGTTGCGTCGTCAGGTCTTCGCTGATTTGAAACCGGGGTTCCTGCGTGTTGTCGGTGGAGATCAGAAGAAGCAGCCGGCCATCAAGCGCGTCTTTGCTCGCGCTCGCCGGAAAAGAGATTTCAAAACGAGGACTGGCGCTGCTTGCTTCACCATTCGATTTCAACTGTGCTGTAGCAGAGAAGAACAGCACGGCCAGCAATATGAAAACTACCTTAATCGAAAACAGCTTCTTCATTTTCTCATCTCCTTTACGCATCCACCGGCAGACCTTCAAGACGCATGATCGTCAAAGCGTTCGTAGTCGGACAGGGTCCGGATCGCAAGCGGTAATCGAACACCATCCTGCCATCGCTTACCTCTTCGCGGAAGTGGAAGTTCACGACGCCATCGATCTCATCAGCCAATTTGACCAGTTCGAGATCGTGGGTCGCCACCAAACCAACGGCGTTGCTTTGCGACAGCGCGCGAATGTAGGAACGACTCCCGATTAACCTCTCCCGACTGTTTGTACCGCGAAAGATCTCGTCGATTAAGAAAAGAGCCGGCATCGGATCTTCGGCTTTAGCCGCGGCAAGCAGCGCCGTCAATCGTTTCACTTCAGCGTAGAAATACGAAAGTCCATCCTGCACTGAGTCGCTTACCTTGATACACGTGAACGGCCGAAAGAGTGACGTTTCAAGTTGATTGGCGTTGACCGTCGACCCGGCGTAAGCCAAAGAAAGGTTCACGCCGATGGTCCTGAGAAACGTGCTCTTCCCTGCCATGTTTGAACCCGTGAGGATAACGATCCGCTGGTCCTGGTCCAACTCGAAATCGTTGCACACTTTGGTTTCCGGGTTCAGCAGCGGGTGCCCGAGACCTCGCGCGACGAATCGATTCGGGTCCAAAGAGATTTCAGGAAACCTGTAATGCGGATTGAGATAAGCGAAGTTTGCCAACGAGTTCAAGGCTTCGAGTTCGTACCATGCGTCGAGCCAGCGCGGCAACAGGTGTGCGAGCTCGTTTCGTAACAGCTCGAGCCGGTGCGTGAAGATGAAGTCCCACGGCAGCAGCACGTGGACCACGAGCCAGAGCAGCGGATTGGTGCGAACGCCGAGTGCCGCCGCGAGCCGCCCTAAACGTCTCATTTCAACCGATGGTTGCTTTTCCTGATCGACAAACGGTGCGCAGATCTCCGCAAGTCGTGGCGTGTTCTTGTAGGAGCGCGACTCCAGGTAACGAAAGACGACTCGGAAGTGCGTCAGGGCTTTTTCCAGCTCATGCAGTTCGCCCCACGCGGAGGCGATTCGATGCTGCACGAGATACATAGCGCCCATATAGAGCAAAAACGTGATCGGCCAGATCTGTGGGATCACTTCGAAAGCGCCAAGTACGACGCACGCGATGTTCAATGCGGAGAGCGCCGACAAGACCATCACCGTCGGCAACAACGACGAGTGCGGCACCGTCCGTTCGATCCAATCCACGAGGATCCGGGAGTTCCAGCGAGTGCGGCGCTGTGGTCCAACCGTGCTGATGCGAGCGACTGCGGAGAGCAGTTGCAGCTTGTCGCGAAAAAGCGAATGGTCCTTTAACTCTCGGACCAGCGCCTGGCGGTGTTCAATGAGTTCGGCACTCGGCCGCTCTGCGAGCAGCCAAGACTTCAATCTCTCGCTGCCTTCATGCGTGACGGCCGAGTCGATAAGGCGTTGCAGCGATCGTTCTCCGATGATGTCAAGGTCGCTGGCAAACGGATGCTGGGCGAGTGAGAAAGCGGATTGCTCCGTTGGCGGAAGTCGGTCCCAGTCCAAATGAATGCGCGCGATCTGAAGTTTCTTGATCTCTATCAGGAGTGAAACACGATTGAGACTTTCGCGAACGCGGTTGTGAAAAACGGTGACGACGCTGAACACGATCGCCAGGAGTCCACCGACGATCCATCCGGCCCTGGTCCCGCTGACGCCGCAGAAACCCAGGGCGAGAAACACTCCGGCGACGAAGATTATTCTTCGGGCGTTCCAGTACTTGCGACTGATTTGGTCAAGAACCTCGGTCCGGCGCTCTAATCTCGCGATCTGGTTCCGGAGCTGCTGCAAACGGATCATGCGGTGACGAAAATAACACGAGAGCGCGCACTACCGCCTTCCCCGACGCGATATGCTAAACTCCGCTGGCACGTAGCGAGATTTAGCGCAATGCGGTAGTCGCGCGGACAAGGGCAGACTCAGTGGACGCAGAAAAACTTCAACATTTTCGCAGCCTTCTCATCGACCAGCTGCGCCAACATACCCAACAGGTCCGCACCGATCAGGCGGCGGCCCTCGACCTTTACGACGACGGCGTGAAAGACAGCGTCGATCTTTCGGTGCAGGATTTGAACAAAGAGATCGCGTTGCGGCTCGGAGAGCGAAGCTCCCAAGTTGTCGCCGACATCGATCAGGCTCTTTTGCGGATCAAGGAAGGCAGTTACGGTATCTGCGCGCGGTGCAGTCAACCGATCGACGAGCGCCGCCTCGAAGCCCTTCCCACGGCGCGTTACGACGCGCAGTGCCAGGCGATCATCGAAAGCGCGAACGGCGAAGACGACCTGCCTACTCTTTAGCCTAACCACAAAAGGCACAGAAAGGCACAAGAGGCACAAAAGAAAATTGAGCAGGTAAGGCGTCCCGTGTTTTCTCCTTTGCCTCTTCCTCTGTTTTCTGTCTTGTGCCTTTGTGCTTCTTGTGCCTCTTTTGGCTAAACTCTTTCTTGTGCCCTCTTCGTGGCTAAGCTTTCGGGTGAGCCTTGTCATAAACAGCGACAAGCTTTTCCATTGAGACGTGTGTATAAACCTGCGTCGTCGAAAGACGCGCGTGGCCCAACAATTCCTGAATGTCTCGAAGGTCTGCACCACTATCCAACAAGTGCGTCGCAAACGAATGGCGCAACGCGTGCGGGCTGATGTTGTGCATCCCGGCACAAATGCGGATGTACTTTTCAACCATCCTGCCAACTGAGCGAGTGGTGATTCGCGTCCCCTGGTAATTCAAAAACAGCGCTTCGTCATCACGCTTCGACACGGGAGCGTTGAACAGAAACTTGTCGCGCACAGTCAGATAATTCCGAATCGCCTCCGCCGCCGGATCCCCAAACGGAACGATCCGTTGCTTGCGCCGCTTTCCGGTAACACGAATCAACTGGTTGCGAAAGTCGACGTCGGCGAGGTTCAGCGTCGTCAACTCCGCCACTCGCACTCCAGTCGCATACATCAGTTCCAGCATCGCCCGATCCCGTTTACCGAGATCCGTTTCGAGGTCGGGTGTTTCGATAAACCGGATCGCTTCTTCTATCGATAAGTGCTTCGGCAGTTTCTTTTCCTTACGCGGCGTGGAGACAAGCTTCGCCGGATTCAGTTCCACCGTTCCTTCCCGAACGAGAAACTGAAAAAACGTGCGCAGCGCCGCGAGTTTACGGGCAATTGAAGATTTGGTTTTTTGCGCGTTGTGGAGTTCGGCCAGCCACTCGCGAATCGTAAGGTGATCGATTTCAGAGACTTCGGGAAGCGTTCGCCTTTTTCCGGACGCATCCGCGGGCGCGAGAAAGTCGACGAATTGTTGGAGGTCACTGGCGTAGTTGCGTAGGGTGTGGGCGCTGACGTTGCGTTCGTACCGCAGGTGTTCGAGGAATTGCTCGATCAGCTTCTCCATAGAATCAGCTACCACTCACCGGAACCAGCAGATTTCTTCGGCGCATAATAGCCTCTTCGCGCGCGAATGCGAACATCATTTCTCGACTTCACCGACAGTTCGAGTAAATGCAACCGGCCGTCGCGATGTTCGATACTCGGGTAGTAACTGAGGACATACTGCTGGGCCAGGTCGGCGGCAATCTGATCGAACGCGATGTCGAGCTCCGCCGTTGTCTTCGGAATATAAACGGCGCCGCCCGTTTGTGATGTCAACTGTTCCATCCGGCGCTCAGCGGCAAGTGCGCGTACATTCGCTCCTTCGTAAAGCCCGGTCTGGACCACATAGATCTGGCAATCGTCGGCGAGAACGTGTCGCAGAACCGGATCGAATTCGCTGTGGCGACTCGTGGTCTCAATTCCGTCTGAAACAATGACGAGCACGCGCCGTCCGGGATAAGGCTTCAGATAATCGGAGGCGCCGATGATCGCGTCGAACAGCGACGTGCCGCCCTGAGGCCGGCCAAACATCGCAATCGTTTGTTCGAGTCGCACGATGTCTTTGGTCAGGGGTTGGGCCAGGTAGCTGTCAGTTTCGATCGAGTAGATCGCCGCTTCGTCTTTGGCACGCAGGACTTTGCGAAAGAACCGGATCGCGGCTTGCTTTTCAAACTCGCGCGCCGCGTCGAGGCTGCCGCTGTTATCGAAGAGCAGCGCGAGTCGAACGCTGGTTTCGGATCGGGTCAGGTCAGTGAGAGGTCGAGCCGTTCCGTCGACGCGCAGCTCGAAGTCTTCCAGTTTCAGATTCACGACGGCGTTGCCGCGCTTGTCAACAACTGACACGGGAATCGGAACGAGGTTGGAACTGATGCGAACGATATCGTCGTCGTCAACCTCTTCGCCGGAAGGAGGACTGGGACGCGGGATGGAAGTACCGCTGCCGGGACGATTCGGATCGGCGATTGGACCAGGTGGAGTTTTGCCTCCTTTTCCCGGTTCGTTACGACGGCCCGACTGACTCCACACAGGCAATGCCACGCAAAGCGTGAGGATCGCGGCAAACGAAAGCAAGCGACGCGCTTTCAGCCTGCTGTAATCTGCGCCGCCTCTTTGTAATTCTGCCCGCTGTAATTCTCTTGGAGCCACTTTGCCCATTCCTTCAAGGCTATCTCGACCTGGAGTTTCCGGCGTTCATGCTTCTTGCGTGCGCTGCGTCTGGCAGTTTCATCGAGCGGCGGCAAAAGTGCGAACGTGATGTTTACCGGTTGAAAGTTCTTTGCGTCAGCCTGCGAAACGTAACGTGCCAGTGCGCCGGTTGCGGTCGCGGCCGGAGCTTCGACGAGGTCATGGCCAAAAGCTCTTCGCGCAGCATTTATCCCTGCGATCCAACCCATCGCGACCGACTCAACATAACCCTCGACTCCCGTGATCTGTCCGGCAAAAAAGACGTTTGGACGCTCGCGCATCTGCATGGTTGCGTCGAGGACGCGCGGTGAACAGATGTAGGTGTTGCGGTGAATCTGGCCAAACTGGAGGAACTCCGCGTTTTGCAGTCCCGGGATGAGTCGCAACACTCGCGCTTGTTCGCCGTATCGTAGATGATTCTGGAAGCCCACCAGGCTGTACGCGTCGGCCATTAAATTTTCCTGCCGCAACTGCACGGCGGCGTACGGCTCATGCCCGGTCCGCGGATGCCGTAAACCGACAGGCTTCATCGGCCCAAAACGCAGCGTGTCGACGCCGCGGCGCGCCAACTCTTCGATAGGCAGACACGCTTCGAACCAACGTGTTTCCTCAAAGCGCTGCAACGGGACACTGTTCGCTTCGAGCAACGCCTCATAGAAGCGTTCGTATTGTTCTTTGTCCAGAGGGCAGTTGAGATAATCGTCGCCGCCTTTGTCGTAACGGGCTGCGCGAAAAGCGGTTGAGGTATCGATCGAATCGGCTGCGACTATTGGAGCGATGGCGTCGTAAAAGTACATCTGATCGCTGCCGGTCAGCTTCATGATCTCGGCTGTTAAAGCGTCGGAGGATAGCGGACCGGTGGCGATGATCGTGATTCGGTCTTCGGGAATGTGAGTCACCTCTTCGCGGACCAAACGAATGCGCGGTTCGCTTTCGATGCGTTCGGTGATCAGTTCCGCAAATTTGTGTCGATCGACCGCGAGCGCCGCGCCTGCGGGTACGCGCGTCTCGGCCGCTACGGACATCACGAGCGAGTCGCCCTGGCGGAGTTCTTCCTTTAATAAATAGGACGCCGTTCCGGGTTCGTCGGATTTTAGGGAGTTGGAACAGACGATCTCCGCGAGTTTTTCGGTGCGATGTGCAGGCGTCTGCTTGAGTGGGCGCATTTCGTAGAGATTCACCTGGGCGCCGAGGCGCGCCGCCTGCCACGCCGCTTCGACACCCGCCAGACCACCGCCGATTACATTTACTTCGTTCATTGCTTTGGTGCTTTGTTGTTGTTCTTTGTTCTTTGTTCTCTTTCGCTGGTTGAAGAGCCAGCTTATAGTGGCGGTTTAGGTCACGGACAAAGTCCAAAGAACAAAGCCCAAAGACTAATCCTAAGGTTTCGCGCTACCAGGAACCGCCTGAATCTTGTAGTCCTTCACGTCACCGGAGAAATGTTTGTAGTCGCTCCACTCGATGGTTTGATTGTAATCCCCGCCGGCAAACAAGAGTACTTTGACGGAGAGGTTTACGTGGGCGAAACGCGGCAGCCAAACTCCCTGCGTCATTCGCGTCTGTTCGATGACGACCGCCGCGCCGGGTTTCAGCGACGCGACGAGACCTCCGCCAATCTTGAACCCTTCAGCGAGACGCGCTTCTAAACGGATGATTTGTTTGTCGATCGGATCGATCCAGACGACGCCGACGAGCTTCGCGATCAGGCTCTCCTCACGACTTTTCGGCCGAAAACCCTGTTTCGGACGGAAATCGAAAACGATCGTCTCGCGACCGTCCCACTGCTCGCGGCGTGGCGACACAAACTCGCAGACTTTTAAAAACGGCGAAATCTCGGTGCCCTCTTTTTCTTTCTTGTCACGTTCGGCGCGGCGTTGGGCCACCTTTTTCTCGTCTTTCTCGCGATCGCGTTCAGCCTTCGCAAACTCTTCCTGCACGCGCCGGTCTTCCCTCGCTGATTTGTCCGGAGAAAGTGGGACGCCGTTTTCGCTGATCAATTTCTTGACGGGTTCGCGGTTTAGCAGAGGGTAGACTTCGTAGATCTTCACGGTCTGTTTTTTCAGTTGGCCTTTACTGTCGATCACACGATCGGTTTCGGTTTGTGTAAACGCGTATTCGGAAACGCGTTTCTCGATCTCGTCCTGGTTGCGATTGACTTCTCGCCATAGTTCGGCGATGTCGAGTTTCTCGGTTGCGGCTGGTGGATCGAAACGTTGATCGTCGATGCCGGTGTCGTATTTGACCGATTGCAAGATGAGTGTCAGTTCACCGGAGCCGTCGAGTGTCATCCTTAAGCGATGCGGCTCGAGTATGGTTTGAGCTTTTCGGTAGTCTTCGAAAAGTATGCGCGTCTTTTTTGCGTCGCCTGTGGTTGTTGTTGCTTCGCTGGTGATTTTGGTTATCAGTCCGGACTTGACGCTGAAGTAGTACTGAGCGCGCGCACCGCTTCGCATTGAGAATTCGACGATGTACGCGGGTTCGGAACCGATGTCGCCGAGCGATACAACCCGGGCGAGGATGTTTGCTTTCTTGAAATCGATTAGATGCGAGGCGTCGAGTGCGGCGCGCATTTTGGCGGTTGCGGCTTCGAGCGCGGTGAGCGTGCGAAGTTTGTTGTCGAGTCCGATTTCCCAGGCGGACCGGGCGTTTGTGGCGGAGACGATTTGGCCGTTACCGAATGTCAGTTCCCAACGTTCGGAAGCGGGAGCTTTGCGCTGGGTGCGCGCGGTGCCGATCGGTTGATTGTTAAGTTGGATGGACCATTCGTAAGTTGCGTCTTTGATAGCGCGTGCCGCTTTCTTCCCGCCGATTGCTCGAAGATATTTGTCGACAACTTTATCGACTGAGGGGAGTTTTTGGGCCACCGCCGCTGGGTGAACTGCGGCGATCGTTAGCGCGATTAACAACAGAACGCGCCGTGCATTAATTGGGGGAACTGACATTCGGAAACGTATTTCTTTAATTCGTGGTTATTTCTTCGCGGCCTTCTTCGCGGTTGACTTCTTAGCGGCCGACTTCTTTGTCGCGGACTTCTTTGTAGCCGACTTCTTAGTAGCCGACTTCTTTGTCCCAGACTTTTTGGCCGCCGATTTCTTCGCACTCGACTTCTTTGTGGTCGACTTCTTAGTAGTTGAGTTCTTTCCAGCCGACTCGTTGGCAGTGGAATTCTTTGCGATCGACTCCTTCGCAATCGCACTCTTCGCAGGTTTCGCTGGTTGCGGAAAGTTCGGCAGTGCGTCTGGTTTCCAGTTGCCAGGAATCGACTCCTTCACCTCGCCCTGGTGCTGACGAAACTCATACTCGTTCAAATCGCCACCACGAATCTTGTACCGATCCACATTCTTTTTCGCATCCTTCGGCATTCAGTTCCCTCCTCCGTTCGCCGCCATTCTGATCTCGATACGAGTTCGTCAAGCGTTCACTTGACACTCGAAACAGCGCATTCGTATAGTGCAAATGCGCTTCGCACCGTTATTTCACACCGCGGCCGGCTTAGCTCAGTTGGTAGAGCGTCTGATTCGTAATTAGAAGGTCGCCGGTTCAATTCCGGCAGCCGGCTCCA
>CBFGMX010000039.1:0-35155 GCA_965649955.1 uncultured bacterium | reverse complement strand
TCGAAGACATCACGCCGATCGAGATCGACGAAGACGATCCGCAGGTCGTGATCGAGCTCGGCGATCTCCGTGAGTCGATCAGCGTAAAGAACTATCGCGAGTACTACCACGACTCACTCGAACATCGCGAAGAGCTGTTCACGTTGTTCAATCTTGGCTTGATTTCACTCGAGGACCGCGCCAAAGGCGAGGTGCTTTTCTGGGACGTCTGCGAGCGTGCTGACAAGTACGCCCAACAGTCGAAATACATCTCGGAAGAGTTTAGTGAACTGCGGCGGCTGCTGTGCGCGAAGTACCTGACCAACTTCTCGGTTTTTCGCTCAGTGCCCGATCACTGGGCGCTCGATCAACTGTTTCCGATCGTGCCGATTCATCATCTGAATAAGCCGCCAACTGAATACACCACGTTGTGCGACATCACGTGCGACTCGGACGGCATCGTCGATAAGTTCGTCGACCTTCACGACGTAAAACAAGTTCTCGAACTCCACTCGTTGAACGCCGACGAACCTTACTACCTCGCATTCATGCTGGTGGGCGCGTACCAGGAAGTGATGGGCAACAATCACAACCTCTTCGGCGCGCCACACGAGGCCCACATCCATATCGATGAGGAGGGTTTTCTAATCAAGAAAGTCATCAAGGGAACGACTATCGGCGGCGCGGTGGAGCGCGCGCGTTACGAGCGGAGTTTGTTGCACGACGGGTTTCGCCGCCTGATCAACCGCCGGGTGAAAGACGGAGAAATGAGCGAGGCTGAGGGTGCAGAGTTGGCCCAGTTCTATGAATCTCGTTACGAGGGCTACACCTATCTGGCCGTCAACGGAGTTAAATCACGTTCCCGACGGCACACGGATTATTAATCATGTAAGAAGCAATACTACGAATTCGCAGAACGCTACAGTTCGAGAGGTTCATAACCTGCATGGTCACTCAACGCAAACCAAAAGCATCGAAGTATTTGACCACTCCCACTCGCCCAGTTCAGGTCGATCGCGATCGTTCGGTGGCCGGACTCCTCGAAAAAATGGAAGGGACTGGTTTTGGCGGGCGGCAACTCGCCGAAGGGCATCGCATCTGGCTGGACATGCTCGGCGACAACACGACGATCATCGTCTCCGCCTCGGGCGCTCTCATCCCCGCCGGTATGCGACGTTTGCTCGCTTACGTGATCAAAAACCGCTTCGTCGATGTTTTGGTTTGCTCGGGCGCGATGCTGTTCCACGATCTTCATGAAACACTCGGGCGTTATCACTTCCAGGCGCACCCAACCATGACCGATGCTGAGCTGGAATCCGCCCAGATCAGCCGCATGTGGGACCTGCTCGCCAGCGATGAAGAATACCGCGAAGCAAAAGAGTGGATTGGAGGCTTCACCAACCAGCTCGATCAGACACGCGCTTTCTCAGCACGCGAATTTTTGCATCTGCTCGGACGCGAGCTCGCCGAGATCGCTTCCGAAGACGGCATCCTGACCTCCGCTTACAAAGCGCGAGTTCCGATCTTCTGTCCTGCGATTGCGGATAGTGGACTGGCAGTCGGCATCGCCGGCGCGCGATTCGAGAAGAAGAACAATTTTATGTTCGACATCATCCAGGACGTGCTCGACATGATGAACGTGATGGCCCAGGCGCGGGTCTCCGGCATCATCAATCTCGGCGGCGGCACGACCAAGAGTTTCATTCAACAGGCGACGCTTTCGTCGTTCCTGCAAAAAGAACATCATCACGGACACAAGTACGCCATCCAGATCTCGACAGACGCCGCCCATCCGGGCGGACGGTCCAATGCCGTTTCGTTTGACGAAGGTCTCATTTACGGCCGGCTCGCGCGCGGCGCCCACACGGCTTACGTGCCGTGCGATGCAACCATTGCGCTGCCGATTCTCATCACTTCACTTTCACAAACCGCCGCGAAGTACATGAAAGGACGAAAGCGTCCAAACTTTACTTTCGGGCGAGAGTTGATCGTCGAAGCTCCGTGAAGCAGCGAAATCATTGGTCATATATCGTTTGACATTTTTCATTTGTCATTTGCTTTTTCGTTATAGTTCGAGCCTAAGCGACGAGAAGCACAAAATGACAAATGTCAAATGATATATGACCAATGATGTTTTGAAAGGCACAGAAACACTGATGAGAAAAGGTTACGCTGTCCTTACACTCCTACTCCTTCTCTTCACGACGACGCCGCACCTTCTGGCCCAGACCGAGGCCGAGGTAAAAGCAAACTACACCAAGCTCGAGCAGATGATCCCGATGCGGGACGGCGTGAAGCTGTTCACCGCGATCTACATGCCTAAAGATCGCTCGAGGACGTATCCGATCCTGATCACCCGCACGCCTTACTCGGTCAGCCCGTACGGAGCTGAGCAGTACCGGCCCTCCCTCGGACCATCGCTCTTCATGCAAAACGAGAAATACATCTTCGTCTACCAGGACGTGCGCGGAAAATTCATGTCGGAAGGAGAATGGGTCGAAGTACGTCCTTACAAGCCGGCGAAAAGTGGACCAACCGACATCGACGAAAGCACCGACTCCTTCGACACGATCGAGTGGCTCCTGAAGAACGTTCCGAACAACAGCGGCCGCGTCGGAATGTGGGGCATCTCTTACCCGGGCTTTTACACCTCAATGGGCGCAATCGACGCTCACCCCGCTTTGAAAGCAGCATCGCCGCAAGCCCCGATCGCCGACTGGTTCATCGGCGACGACTTTCACCACAACGGCGCGCTGTTTCTGCCACACGCGTTCAACTTCTTTGCGACCCTCGGCAAGAGACGCCCAAAACCGACGACCGAATTTCCGCCCCGGTTTGCACACGGAACTCCCGACGGCTACCGCTTCTTTCTCGAACTGGGCCCGCTACGTAACGCGAATCTCAAGTACCTGAAAGGCGAGGTCGGGTTCTGGAACGACCTGATGGAGCACCCGAATTACGACGCCTTCTGGCAGGCGCGCAACATTCGACCGCACTTGCGCAATATCAAACCCGCGGTGATGACGGTCGGCGGCTGGTTCGATGCCGAAGACCTGTTCGGCGCTTTGGAAACCTACAAAACGATCGAACGAACCAACCCCGGCGCGCGCAACACGCTCGTCATGGGTCCGTGGTTTCACGGTGGCTGGGCGCGCAGCGACGGCGACGCGCTTGGCGATATCAACTTCGGCTCGAAGACTTCGCTCGTGTACCAGGAAACCATCGAGCTTCCCTTCTTCAACTGCCTGCTGAAAGACAAGTGCGACGGCGCGCAGATTCCGGAAGCGATGGTCTTCGAGACAGGGTCCAACACGTGGCGACGTTACGACAGTTGGCCGCCGAAGAACGTCGAAACGCGCGATCTTTATCTAAATGCGAACGGTAAGCTGTCGTTTACGGAAGACAAGAGCGTTGCAGGTTTCGATGAGTACGTGAGCGATCCGGCCCATCCAGTCCCGTTCATCAACGGCGTCGACCCCGGGATGACGCGAGAATACATGGTCGAAGATCAACGCTTCGCGTCACGACGGCCCGACGTCCTCGTTTACAAAACCGACATTCTCGATCGCGACGTCATTCTCGCCGGACCAATCAAAGCAACTCTGTTCGTCTCGACGACTGGAACCGATTCCGATTTCATAGTGAAGTTGATCGACGTGTTTCCCGACAGCACTGCCGATCCGGATCCGAATCCGAAAGGCGTGCGGATGGGTGGATATCAAATGCTGGTGCGCGGCGAGCCGATGCGCGCGAGGTTTCGCAACAGCTACTCAATGCCGGAAGCGATGACGCCCGGCAAGATCACGAAGATCGAGTTTACGTTGCCCGACGTGAACCATGCTTTCCTGCGTGGCCACCGCATCATGATTCAGATTCAGAGTTCGTGGTTTCCGCTGGTGGATCGCAATCCGCAAAAGTTTGTCGATATCAATCGTGCCGCCGAATCGGACTTTCAGAAGGCGACGCAACGCGTCTACCGGTCGGGCGCCAATCGCTCGCGCATCACCGTCAGCACGTTGAAGTAACTTCTTCCTTTACAACTCTGATGCCCCGCACGTGATTGCGTTTGGCGTACATCGCCCGATCGGCCGCCTCGATCGCCTGCCCCAATTGCGTCAACGAATCAAAACCCGCAACCCCGTGTGAAACCGTCACCATCGCCGGCATTTCGGCCCACTTGCGGCAATTCTCTGCCAGGATCTCGTTGAGTTTCTTCATGCGCCGGCTCGTTTCTTCCTCTGAGAGATTGAACATCAGCACCAGAAACTCATCGCCGCCCCAGCGAAACAGCATATCGTCGGCGCGAATCATCGAGCGCATCGAACGCGCGACGACGCGAATAGCCTTATCGCCCGTGCTGTGACCCCACGTGTCGTTGATCGGCTTGAGATTGTCAATGTCGAGCACGGCGACACTTCCGGACGTCATCGACTCCACGCCGCTTTCGGTACGGCGCAGCAGCGAATGAAACGCGTGTCGATTCAACGCTTCGGTGAGCGGGTCCATCTGGGCCAACAGTTCGAGTTTGTCGCGTGCTTCCAGCAGTTTTCGATTTGACTGCTCAACTTCCCGACGGCAGCCGGTGATGAACACTAGACCAAAAACGTACTGGCCAAGGAAGTACATCGCGTAGAGGAGCGCCGGCCGCAGCGACACGTGAAAAGCTACGAACAGCGTCAGCAGGGCGAAAGACAGGATCGACCACGCAAGGGTCCAGAATTTCAGTGAGACGTTCCTGATCGACGACCGCATGAATACGGCCAGGAAGGTGAAGAAAAGAATACCGATGCATTGAATAATTAAGGCAAGGTTCGAATCCATACTGGGCAGACCTCGTTTCTGGGAATAACGAGTAGGAAAAGGTGCTCAAAATATGAGTGAGGGCCGTAGAACTGAAGAGGGTGAGGAAATTTGCCGCATTTATTCTAGCCGAGGGGCGGGCTTGCGGCCAAGAGTTTTCTCAAATTCGATGCTAAATGCCGGTTCGCTAAAGACTGCTGAGCACCTTTTGCTCCAGTTGAACCTGATCGATGTCGCGGGTGAAAAGCTCGTCTACCGCCAACTTCTCCTGGTCGAGCAGGTACTTCACGAGTAAATGGTATTTGAAGTACTGATAGCCCGTGCCGTCGGCGGGGTTCGCTTTCCACATCCTGACGCCGGTTTCGTAGTCGAGCGTCGAGCCACCGGCAACAAACTCGCAGAAACCCTCTTTCTTCCAGGTTGCGAGCCTTATGTTTCGCACGTATCCGAGTTTCCCGCGAATGTGCAGATGCGTAATCTCGTGAGTAATCACGCTGCTCAGGCTGCGTTGATTGAATGTCGCGGACTTGCGGAACACCAGGTCGTGGGAGACGTCGGTCTCGTTGATGAATACGTTGGTTGTCGGCAGCAACGGGTAGCCTTTGCCAAACGAGTTCTGGCCGATGTAGAGACTCAGAAGCGAATAGAGCTTCTGGCTGTTGGTCAAAAAGATCTTTGGTTGGACCGTCGTGTCGTTTATCGGCGACTTGGATAGCTGTGCTTCAACTTTGTCGAGCACGGCGTAAATGTTCTGGTCAAGCGGCTGGCGTGAATAGACCGTGAAGTTTTTGTAGCGGACTTCATGCGCAAAGAGCACCTGCGGATAGACCAGCAGGAACACGAACGCCGCCGCGATCAGGAGGAAGGTGTAACGAAATATTCTGTAAGCTTTGCTTTTGGCTTTCGCGGCGCGGTATTCGCGATACGCATCGAGAAACTTGTTCATGGAGTTTCTACGGCTGAACGGCGCAGCCGGTTTCAATCACACGAGCCAGTCGAGGATTTCTTCTCTGCTGGAGGCACGGTCGCCGCCCACGACGTGAATGAAATATTCTTCGAGCGACACCGGTCCCTGCCCATCGCCTTCCAGGCGGATTCCTTTGCGCAGTTCATCCAGCGATCCGGAAGCCAGCAACTTCCCCTGCGCGATGATCGCGATATCGCTGCAAAGCCGCTCGACGATCTCCAGCACGTGCGACGTGAGAAACACAGTCAACCCTCTCGTCGTAAGCCGCAACAGCAGGTCTTTCAGCGTGCGCGACGCGATCGCGTCGATCCCTTCAAACGGTTCATCGAGAAACAGTATTTCCGGCCGGTGAATCAACGCACACGCCAGCGACAACTTCTTCTTCATCCCGTGCGAGTATTCGACGATCAGCTTCCTGGGCTCGTCCTGCAACTCCATCAACTCGAGCAGCTCTTTCGATCGGTGCGCGATCTCGTCCATGCGCAACCCGTACATTCGCCCGGTGAACGAAAGCATCTCCGCACCCGTCAACCGCTCGAATAGATTCAGATCCTCAGGCACGACGCCGATGCGACGCTTGACCTCCATCGGTTGTTCGCTGATGTCGAAACCGAGCACCCGGAGCTTGCCGCTCGTCGGCGCGAGAAGTCCGGTGAGCATCTTGATGGTCGTAGATTTCCCCGCACCGTTCGGCCCGAGAAAACCGAAGAAACTTCCGCGATTGACCTGGAGATCGATGTGATCGACGGCGACAAAGTCACCAAACTGCTTGACCAGTGAAAATGTTTCGACTGCCGGCGACTCGGTCATGAATCAGTTATCTACAACGACGAGATGTCGAAAACGTGTGCCGTTTGATTCGAAGTGAGCACAACCAGCTTTTTACCATCTTCGCTGAACTCAACCAAAGTCACCGTACTGGTGAAGACAAACTGTTCGATACTCTGCATATCGGCAAGCTTATAAATATTCAGTTTTCCGCTCTCGTTCGTAACACAGAGAAGCTTTCCATCCGGCGAGATCGTCGCATAATCGCCGAAGACGCGGCCTTTCAGTTCGCCTGTTTTGAGCGAATAGAGAAGGATGCGGTTCTCAGAGTCGGCAACCAACACCCAGTCACCCGCCGTGTAAACCTTTTCGAGGCGAAACGATCCCTTGCCGGTCTCGATCACAAGCTTCCCCAGCTCGGATCCGTTACGCATGTCGAGGACCTTGACCAGGTAATCGCCCTGCTTTTCCTTCAGCCTGGTGTGTTTTTGAGATAACGCGGGGTCGTTCTTTATCTCGTCGCGCGCGGCTTCGTCCGTGATGTCCCATACCAAACTTGACGTGTGATGGCGATAATCGATCCAGGCATGAGGGGCTTCTTTCGGATAGGCCTTAGACCATAGCAACTTCATCGTAGCGGCGTCGAATACATCGACGATTACGTCCTCGCCATACGCGAGGAAATTGTTCATTTTGGCCGCCTTGATGACCAGGACGTATGGTCCAATCTGCGTCGTATTCGGGTATTCAAGTTTCGATCCCGGAACAATCTCGCCGGTCGAAAAATTGAGTTTGGCAACGTTGCGCTCGGCAGTTTCATACTTCGGAAAATCGGCATACAGAAATCCATCAGGGCTCACGTAGCCACCGCGGAATCCACGCAGAGACATCAGCGCCTTTCCCGTGCGCAAGTCCCATATCCCACCACGTGATCGACTCGACAGGACCACGTAATCGGTGTTGGGAGAGATCTCGGCAGCGATTAATCGACTCAGACTCGAAGGCGGCAACTCGGCCGTCGCCAGGAGTTTGTTGCCCTGCATCTTGTAAAGACCTACCTCGCCGTTGCGCATTTCAACCACGACCACATCGTCGTAAATATCGAGCGCCGACTTCTCGTTGACCTTGACGATCGTTTTCTTCTTAAGATCCATGACGCCGCACGCGTAATCTTTCACGGGCCGAATAATCAGGTAGTCGCCATGCGCTGCCGGTACCATGTTTTTGCGCCACAGCTCGTATTCGCCAAGGACCTTGCCGTCAGGAAACGACATCAGCGGCGACTTCTCCGTATTCAGACGATTGATACCGACGAGGCGATCGTCGCTCATGAAGGTGAAGCCGTTTGCGATTGCACTCTTGACGGGATCCGGCAACGACATCTTCGTGAAGCCCGGAAGTTCGAGGACAAGCGACGTCTCTCCGCCGCCGCTTCTTCGCTCGTAGTAGCCGGCGGCGAAGTAACGCCCGCTGGGTGAGAAGCCCATGTTGAGTAGCGCCAGCCCCAGGTCGATGCCATCCATCCGCAGTATGGCGACTTCTCCGATCATCGCGACGAACTCGTAGTAGTTCGGGACAAAGAATTCCTTCTTTTCGAACAGGACTTTTCCGGAACTTACCTCGATAAGTCTCAAATCGAATTTGGGTGTGACGCACGCGATGAATCGACCGTCGGGAGCGAGCTTCGTTTGTAAACAACCCTTGTTTACGACGATCTCCTTCACTTCAGTCATCTTCTTTTCCGGAACGCTCCACTTTTCAACTCGCAAATTGCTGGTGTTGAAGACGATGTTTTGCGAGTCGGGCGTGAAGTGTGCATGGTTGGCGTCCGGCGCCTCGATGCGGAAGACTGGCTCGAACGGTTCGCGAGTCATCACGTTGATGCTCGACTCGTCCTGGACCAGCAGATGTTTTCCGTCGGGACTGAACTTGATGTGCGTGATGTCGCTTCTGAGCGGCGGCGTTAACTCGAGCTTTGCGGTAACGTGCCGTAACGACTCGTTGCGGCCTGGACCAGTGTAAGCGACAACGGCCGCCTGCCATTGCGTGAATTCGGGAGTGGTAGTCGCTGTGCGTTCCTGAACGCAGCCCGCTGGTAACGACGAGAGGGCGTTGAGCATTTCACGCAGCCGGCGCTGCTCCGGACGCGTCGTGCCGAAGAGATCGGAAAACCAGCTTCCCGTCTTTCCTTTTGTTTCGGTAACCCGATCCCAGAAACGAACCGCTGCTTTCGGATCGTAACCGGCGTTGACCAGGGCATTGAAACCAATCTGATCGGCGACCAACTGTCCCTTCTCGCGATCGCGTTCTTTGAAAGCACCGCGCTTGCGCATTACGCTGTCGATCAATTGGTTGTAGCGATCGAAAATGTCGCGCCGGTCGGTGACGGCGGTGACGCCGATCACCTCTCTGAACTGGCGCGTCACTTCGATCGCCGTCTCGTGAGCAGCAAGGTGGCCCAGCTCGTGGGAGATAACGCTTGCCAGCTCGTCTTCGTTTTGCGCGATGGCGATGAGCTTTCGCGAAACGTAAATTCTTCCGCCGGGCAGGACAAAGGCATTTGCGTCCGCGAGATCGACAATGAAGAACCGCAACCTGGTCTGCTTCAGCGGCAGGTGGCGGAGCAGGCGTTCGCCCATCGCGTCCAGGTAACCGAGCAGCGCCTTGTCCTCGATTAACGTGAAATCCTTATTGATTCGTTCGGCAATTGCTTCGCCGAGGAACATCTCCTGCTCCTCGCTGAAGATATTTCCGGCGACAGTGGGCGCGACCGGCGTGGGCAGGCAACTCTTTTGCTGCGCGTTTATCGAGACAGCGGCGGCACAGCAAACCGCGAAAAAGATCAAGTTGAGTAGGAGTTTTTGGGTCATGACTGAGTAGAGGTAACACCCGCGCGGGCCTAAGCGGCTCACAGAGCCCAACGAATGATAGCTGAAAACGAGCCTACCCGCGCAAGATTTCGCGAGCGTTGTCGGCCCGGACACACTCGGGAAGGTTTCTGTGAGTGCTCATCAGGAAGGCATTCGAACTCGATCGCAGCGCGTTACCGTGAGTGGCAGCGAGGCGAACGAAGCGGCCGAAGGGTGACCAGCCATAGTAGTAACCGTCTTTCAAACTGATGAGGATATCCGCGGTGTGCTCGACCCGTGGGGTAAACAGTGATTTGTAAAGGTTCGTGAGCACGTCGGGATAGCGATGCGCGTTGGTCTTTTCGAACAGCACTGAATCGTCGACAAACCCGTCAGTACTGATGACGGATTGCAACTCGAGCGGATCGCCGCTCTTGTTGACGTAGCGATATGAATCGTCCCGGCGGTCGATTCGGGCTCGTCCGCGTTGTCCTTCCACGGCAACCGCCGACCCGTCGCGATAAACGACGAAATCAACACCCTCGACTTCGACGATTGAGCGAGCGGTCTGCTGCACAAACTCTTCACCGCCACAATAAACCGCCGCATAACTGCACAGACCAAATGCGGGAATCGACACCACACGCTGGTTCGACTTTGCCAGCCGCGAACCCACCTGATAACCGCGTCGGCGAAGTTCCGTCATCAGGGGCGCGCGCCGGTTCTCTTCGAGATTCATCCCGTGGTCGGAGAACAGAACGATCTCGGTTTCGGCGCCACAGTACTCCTGGATTTCGCTGAGGATTCTGTCGAGTGATTCAAGCGCGACGTTTAGTCGAGACGGTCCTTGCGCGTGGAGCAGGCCGTCAGTCGCTTTCAGAAACGCGAAGTAATCGCGGTTTTGCGGCGCGGCGCGGAAGCGTTCGCGAAAGCGTTGCATGTCGGTGCGCCAAACACGTTCGGGAGCAACGTAGATAAGAAACTCGAATGGCAGCGGTTCCTGGTAATCGAGGTCGTCCATGTACGACGAGGGAATCTTGTCGGGCGTGCGGCGTCCGAGGTATTTCCTGATTCCGCCGCGCAGTTCACGTGCGCGACGATCAAAGTACAGGCTTTCGTAACCGGCGGGCGGGGTGGCATTGAACATCGCGGAGAGCGCGACGTTGGTCATCGTCGGAAATGGTGACAGCAACCGCGTCGGTGGACCAAAAGAATCGAACAGTCCACGCTCCTTTGCGGCCACAATCAACTTGTGAGGCACACCGTCGAGACACAAAAGTAACCGGCGCGGGCGCGTTTGGACCACCGATTCCGGCGCGGCTGATTTCCCCGGCTCATTTACGAGAGTCAAAGCGCCTCCGATCTGTAGGCCTTTTGCAACCCACGTTTCGCTTCGTCATGCGCGTCGTAAACATTCGGACGTGCAAGCACCGTCTTGTACTGTGCGAGGGCGTCGTCGCGCTTGCCACCGATGTCGTAAGCGCGCGCCGCGTAAAGATGGGCCATCGTGACGAGTCCGGGCTCGGCGCGATCGACTTTCGTCGCCGACAGAAACTCCTTCGCTGCACGGTCGTGATAACCGGCCAGCAAGAGAACTTCGCCGTACTTGAAGTGAATCAAATCGAGCGCACGGGCCGCTGTGTCGCGCACGTTGCGGTCGCGCAGCACTTCATCGAACGCAGCGAACGCCTCCTTTTCCAACTGTACGGCGCCCGCCAGATCTTTCTCTTTTCGTTTGACTCCGGCTAGTGCGACCAGCGCGTCGGCGGTTTCGAGCCGCAACAGGTAGTTGCGCGGATATTTTGCGCTGAGCTCACGCGTGAGCTTCAGAACATCGGCGTAGCGCTTCTCGCGCGTGTAAAGGAGGATCAGGACCGACTTCGCGTCGTCCTGTGCCCAACGGCCTTCTTTCGCCACCTGTTCAAGCATCGCCAGGCCACGCTTCTTCGAACCGCGATAGCCAGTTGCGCCCGCCAGTATCTTGACTGGAAGTGGCAACGAGCCGACGACGTACTCGTAAAGACCGATCGTGATCTGCGCGTCGATGTACGTCGGATCGAGCTTCAATACCTGGCGATGATGACTGACCGCATCATTGCCGTTGCGCAGCGCCGAGAAGTGTCGACGTTCAACAGCTTCTTCAAACGATGCTTTGAGTCCTTCCGTGTTGGCGAGGAAGTCGAGTGCCTCGACGTTCTTCGGTTCCTGCTTCAGTTTTGCTTCCGCAAGCCGCCGCGCTTCGCGCGTGAGATTGCGAAACTCGGCCACGATCTTCGGATCGACTTTGTCGTCGCCGCTCGAGTAGAACGATTCCGAACTGTAGAGCGACGATTGCAGGCGCCGCGATTCGTAGAGTGTTTTGATCCAGACGCGCGCCGCCAGTAGTTGATATCCGCCGGGGTGATTGGGGAGTAGTTTGACGATCTCTTTGAAATCGCGTTCTGCTTTGTCGTAGTCGATGTTGTAAAGAGCATCGAGACCGCTACGTCGCAGCGTTTCGAATTTCTCACGCTCCGCGTCAGTCAGCCAGGGTTGCTGGGCCGCGGCATTGAACGCGACACTCAACAATAAAATCAGAACTCCGCCAAAGTACTTCACTCACTTACCTCCGTAAATCCGTCGACTTAATTATCAAATGACTCCATGTACTTCACGCCTGCGCCGGTATTGAACAACACCACTCGCTCGCCGTGTTTCACCTCGCCTGTTTTGATCAACTTCTTCAACGCCGGGAAACAGGCAGCGCCTTCCGGTGCACAGAAAACGCCTTCAGCCGCTCCGATCTCTCGCGTCGCTTTGATCAGCTCTTCATCCGTGACGGCGACTGCGGTTCCGCCCGATTGTCGCAACGCGTCGAGGATCAAAAAGTCTCCAATTGCCTTCGGCACGCGCAAACCCGAGGCGGTCGTTGCGGCATTCGGAAACTCATCGGCAAACCGTTGTCCGTCTTCGAACGCCCGCACGATCGGAGCGCAACCGGCTGCCTGAACCGTAACCATTCGTGGGCGGCGGCTGCCAATCCAACCCAGCCGTTCCATCTCGTCAAACGCTTTCCACATTCCGATCAACCCGGTGCCGCCGCCGGTTGGGTAGATGATCACGTCCGGCAACTCCCACTTCATCTGTTCGGCAAGTTCGTATCCGAGCGTCTTTTTTCCTTCGACGCGATACGGTTCTTTCAAAGTGGAAACGTCAAACCAGCCTGCCGCCTCTTTGCGCCGGCCGACTTCGGCGCCGCAGTCGGTGATCAATCCATCCATCAGCTTTACATGCGCGCCCGTCTGTTCACACTCGACAACGTTCGCTCGCGGTGTGTCGCGTGGCATAAAGATGAATGCCTCGAGTCCGGCGCGGGCGGCGTAGGCCGCGAGTGCGCCTGCTGCATTGCCCGCCGATGGGACAGCGAGTTTCGTCACCCCCAGTTCCTTGGCCATGGAAACGGCGGCCGCCATGCCTCGCGCTTTGAAACTCTGCGTCGGATTTTGTCCCTCGTCCTTGATGTAGAGTTCGTGAATTCCGACCTTCTTGCCGAGTTTCCGGGCCGGCAACAGCGGCGTCCAGCCTTCGCCGAATGAAACTAAATTGTCGTCGGCGTCGACCGGCAGCACTTCGCGGTAACGCCACATGTCGGCGCGCCGGGTGGCGAGTGATTCTTTTGTCAAAGTTGTTTTGGCGCGCTCTAAGTCGTAACGGACTAACAGCGGTTTGCCGCATGCGCGACAAAGGTTGAGCAACCGACGTGCCTCATGCTCCAGACCGCAAAGGGCACATTCAAGATGCGTGACGTTCATTAGCAGGGGTTCCTCGCATTACACATGAATTAGGGCGAACAGGTGCAGTATGCGACAGAAATGGGGTTCTGAGGTAATGGGATGGCAGGCCGGTGTTCACGGCCGGTGAGGCTTCGCGGAGACAGGAGGTTTACTGCGGGGTGCAGTAAACCCCTTGCGCTCGGAGTAAGTTTTTGTAGTTACAGCGGGGGTGCTGCGGATTTTTTCAGTGCTGGTGGCCGGCGTTGCCGTCAATCTGGCTGCGAATTTCGCCACCGGGCCAGGTCGTGCTGTGGACGTTCACGTAAGTGGCGCCCGCGCGGATGGCTTTGATCAACTCGTCGATCTCGCCGGTGTTTAGGCCCTGGTTCCGTGCCGCCAGAGTGGCCGGGATGTTCGGGCTGACGTCAGCAGCGAGGATCGTTCCAGAGATCGTGGCCGGAGGTGCCGGGCAAGGTTGCGTTCCAGCCGGACCATTGCCGAGGTTGGTGCAGAGGAACACACTGATGCCGCCATTTACTCCTTTGTTCCCAATGTGAATGTGCGCCTGTTGGATTGCGCCTTCGAGATCGGCATAGCTGAGTTCCCAGTCAATTCTGGATTCGTCGTTGCTGATTCGCGCATTAAACTCGCCGTTGCCGGTTGTTGAAACGGATGGTACTTCCTGCCATCCGGTGAGTATCTCACTAATCTTCTTGAACCCTTGCGCCCAGACAACGGTTGAGGCCGACACCAATGCCACGACGGCAATGGACAATGCTACTCTTCGCATCCCTTTTACCTCCAAGATTTTGTTCTAGCTGATTGGGGGGCGCATGATATCACGCCCCTCACAGGGACGGAAGTGCGATCCGTTCTTCCTTGCTATGTCCCAGCCGCATGAGCCAGGCACGTGGTAAAGGAATCCCTTGAAACAAGAGAACACAGCGCACAGCACAGACGCCGAGCGCTGCCTTTTGCCTTCTGCGACGCATTCCATTACCTTGTTCGTCTTTATGGCGATAAGTCTTCTGGCTCTGGATCTGGACGGCACGCTCCTCAACGGCCGCGGCCAGATTTCTGATCGGAATCGAACGGCAATCGAAAACGCCCGTGGCAGAGGCGTGCATGTCGCGCTCGTTACCGGCCGCCGTTTTCGCGATTCGCGTCCGATCGCTTTGGAGTTAGGACTCGACGTTCCAGTGATCTCCCACAACGGCGCGTTGACCAAACACGCCGAAACACTGCAAACGGTCTCAGTGCTGCCGCTTCCGCTTGCCGCCGCACAGCACGCGTTGCAAGTCGGCCGCGCGGCAAACGCCGACCCTCTGTTGAGCGACGATCACGAAGGTTTGGGAGTGCTGATTTACGATCGACTCAGCGGCGAAAACGCAGCGGTTCACAAGTACGTAGCCTGGGCCCGGCGCATCCACGGCGAAGAAGAAGGACAGCGCGCCGTGCGGCAAGTGGATTCACTCGAAGAGTACCTGGTCCATGATCCCATCCATCTCGCTTTCTCCGGCAGTTGCGGCAAGATGGATGCACTCGAGGAGATCCTGCGCGCGGAGTTGGGCTCCACAGTGAAGGTACTGAGCACAAAGTACCCGGAACAGGATTTCACGTTAGTCGACGTCGTTAACCCGGCCGCTTCGAAAGGCGCGGGCGTAGCAGCGACTGCCGCGGAGCTCGGCGTCAGTTCCGACGAGATCATGGCCATCGGCGACAACTACAACGATCTGGAAATGTTGTTATTCGCCGGCACCGGCGTGGTGATGGCCAACGCCCCGCTTACGTTGCGCGAGATCGCGGGTCTTCACCCGACAGCGTCAAACACCGAGGACGGCGTCGCGCTGGCAATCGAACAGTTCATCTTGAATAACAGTGAGGAGACAACATGGCAAATCGAACGGCGGTGATTGAAACAAACAAAGGCACGATTCGCGTCGAGCTGTTGGAACAGGACGCCCCCAAGACGACCGAGAACTTCATCACGTTGGCCCAGCGTGGATACTACGACGGCATCATTTTTCATCGCGTGATCAAAGGCTTCATGATTCAGGGCGGCGACCCGACCGGAACCGGACGTGGCGGCGAATCAGCGTGGGGCGGACGTTTCGACGACGAGATAAATCGCAACTCGCCCGTTTATCAAAGAGGATACAAAGCCGGAACGATGGCGATGGCCAACGCTGGTCCAAACACAAACGGTTCACAGTTTTTCATCATGCACGTCGACTATCCGCTGCCGCCGAGTTACACGATCTTCGGGCGCGTCACTGAAGGTCAGGAAGTGGTGAACGCGATTGCGACGACGCCAACCGGTCCCGGTGATCGTCCGGTGCAAGACGTGAAGATGGAGAAGGTAACGATTGAGTAGCGACGCGGATCCCGCGAGGATTCAACCCGTCACAACGGTCGGGCGCCGCGGCCGATACGCGGCGCCGATCGTAAAGCGAGGATTTGTTGTGTGATGTAAGTTTTAGCCGCTCGAACCGCATCCTCCAGCGTCATTCCCTTACCCAAACCAGCCGCGATCGCTGCCGACAAAGTGCATCCCGATCCGTGGATCTCCCCGATCTCGACATAATTTTCACGTAACTCGACGAACCTTCCGTTTTCGTCCAGCAAAAGATCGACGGCCTGCTGTTGAATCGCGCGATGTCCGCCTTTCACCAACACCGCACGCGCACCCATCGAGCGAATCTCCTCAGCGGCGCGACGCATGTCTGCTTCGCTTTCGATCGAAAAACCGACCAGACGTTCGGCCTCGGGAATGTTTGGCGTGACCACTCGCGCGACCGGCAACAAGCGCGTCTTAAGAATCTGAAACGCTTCGTCGCCGATCAGATCGTGTCCGGAAGTTGAAACCATAACCGGATCCACCACCGGTGGTTGCAACGCTTCTTCGCTAAACAAACGTGCGACTTCGGCGACGATCTCAGCCGTCGGCAGCATGCCGGTCTTTGCCGCAACAACGTCGAGATCGCGAATAACCGGCTCGACCTGCGCTCGCAAACTCGCCGCGGTCTGGTGTTCAGCACCGAAGACGCCAGTAGTGTTCTGATACGTCACCGACGTCAGCGCCGCCGCCGGATAACAACCGAGGGCGTAGATCGTCTTGATGTCTGCGACGATGCCGGCGCCGCCTGACGGATCGAGCCCGGCTATCGTGAGTACAACTGGTCTGCCTTCAACGTTCATTGCAAATCAATGTTTGTAAACAACCGTATCGCCGCAATACCACTCGCTCCCGCACGAAAACACTCCTCAGCGTTATCAAGATCGATACCACCTATCGCGACGATCGGAAAGCCTTTCAACGTGCTCGCGACCTCGCGCAGTCTTTCCAACCCCTGCGGCTCGCCAAACTCACGTTTCGACGGTGTTTCAAACACCGGGCCGAAGACTACAAAGTCCGCGCCATCCGCCTGCGCTTGTCGAGCTGTTTCAACTGAATGGGTTGAAACACCGATCAGGAAGTTATCGCCACAGAGCGGACGAACTACGTTCGCGCGCAATGAACGCGTCGTCAAGTGCACACCGGCGGCGCCTGCGACGCGGGCGATGTCAAAACGATCGTTGACGAGGAGTCGCGTCTCGCTGCCTCGAGTAATCGCAGCCGCTTGCGTGACGAGTTCGTACAGCGCACGCACAGTCAACGACTTCTCACGGATCTGAACGAGTGAAATTTGCGCTGCTACGCAGCCCTCGACCAGTCGCAGGATGTTTGAAAACTCGGGATCTTCAGGAGTTGTGTGGGCCGTCGTCGCGCCGCTCGTTATCGCGTAGATGATCGGCAGTGGAAGTTTGAGCGGCATTGGTTGCAGGCCTGTTTGGGCGCGAAGTCTGTTGCTGGAGTGCGGCTACCGTGTGTTTGAAATTAAAAATCTCCCAGAAAGCGATTCCGATGTTCAAGAGGCCGACGCCACTGACCGCTCCACGCACCCAGCCCGAAGCGACGACAGTTTGTAACTGGTGAATGCCGGTCTTCTGCGCAGCATATAACAGGAAGAAGTTGTTGCCCCAGTCGCTCAGTCCCCACATGTCCTGCGGCCACCACGGCAACACGGTGAGAATCGTGCCAATCTCCAGGCACAGGATGATGTAGAAAATGACACTGAGCTTAGCTGACATAATCTGTGTTCTTAAAATCCGTGCTCTAAACCGCGAACACCGGATTTACTTGTTCTTCAACTGACTCAACTTGTCGGCAACTTCGCGGTACGAAACGTCCACACCATAAACCTCGGTGTAAAACTCGCGAGCGTGCTTCAGGTCGCCAAGCTGCTCATACGCGGACGCCAGTTCATACCGCAACGCCTGATACTCGTCTTCCGTATGACCGGGAGCGGAGAGGCCCTTCTTGAACCATATAACCGCAGCTTCCGGCATACCTTTCTGCATAAAACAATGACCCAGCATGTTGCAGCACTGTAAGAAACGCGATGTGCCGTCGCCAGGTTTCACGAGGTTCACCGAGGTTTGAAACTCCTGAACAGCCTCGTCCATCAGATCCATTTCCTTGTAGGCCGTGCCCATGTTGTAGTGAGTTTCAAAATCTTCCTGAACGGTATCGGCTTCTTCAGCGGCGCGAAACTCTTCAAACAATTCGGCAAGACCAGCATCGATACCCGGACGGACGGACGGCGTCACCGGATTCGCCGGCGGCGCGGCTGACTGATGGCCGTCGCTATCGTCGGCGAGCGTCGCGAAAGGTGTTTCAGCTTCGAACGTCGCCGCTTCGACCGGCGTTGCTTCCGCAAGATCTTCGGCGCCGCCAAACTCAAAAACAGCCGCTTCCTTTGCCGGCGCATTGCCGGCTGATAGTTTCTCACGTCGCGCCCGGATGTCGGGATGTGGTCCAAACTGCCGTTCCAGCATCTCGAGCGTGTCGACCGCGATATCGGAATAACCCTGCGCGATGTAGAAGTCGACGCTCTCGAGCTCCTGCCGCATCATGTTTTCCAGGCGTTCGGATTCCGCACTGCTGTCCGCGGTCTCAACTGGAGGTATGGATTCCGGTGCGAAGTCTTCATTCAGGTCTGCAAAGGACGCAGTCGGATCGGAGAACGTCGACGTTGATGTTTCGAATGTAGAATCCGCGATTTCGAAAGGCGAACCGTGCGCTGCGTTCGTCTCAAACTCGTCGGTGAACGATAACGATGCCGGCTGAGCAACCTCGTCATCCTCGTCGACCACCGCGAACGTTTCAAACTCCGGAACTTCGCCCGCCGGTTCCGGCATCGACGAAAGATCGTCAGCCGTCTCTTCCTGTAAACCGCCAAGCAGGTTGAGACGATCCATGTAACGCTGCTCGTCCGGAGCGAGCCGGACCAACTGCGTCAACGCGTAACGTTCTTCGTCGATCAGTTCCGAAGCCTCAGCCGATTCGGCGAGACGCTCCAGCGCGGAGCGCAACGCGTCCATGTCGCGCTGCCACCAGTGAATACGCACCAGCATTCGCAACGCGCCAACGTGATCGGGATTGCGGACCAGTACCTGATTGACGACTTCGAGCAGCTCGCGCTCCTCGCGTCCTGCGAGCATCCGCTCGATGATCGTCGAAAGGATGCGTATGACGTCGTCGACGTCGCCCGTCTTCAGATACAGACGCGTCACGGGAAGATACTGAGGATAGGTCGACGGATCGCGCGCCATCAGCAACGACGTGGCGCGCTCGGCGCCCCTGGGTTCTTCAGCTTCCAAATGCGCCCGGGCCAGCATCGACACGAGCTCCGTATCCTCTTCTCGCCCTTCGACGACGCGCTCAAGCACTTCGGCGGCTTCGTCAGCCGTGCCGCGGGCGATGTGCGTGTCGAGCATGCCGCGCAACGCATCGCGATCGTCGCGGAAGAGTTGGAGCGCTTTTGAATATGCGTCGAGGGCCTGATCGTTCGAGCCGATCTGATGAAGACGGTTGGCGGCCTGGACAAACGCGTCGGCAGCGTCGCGCTTCATACCCTCTTTCAGGTAGCCATCCGCGAGCTTCAACCGGATCTCGGTGTTGTTCGGATCGAGATCGGCGATTTTGTGGAGGATATCGAGCGCTTTCTTGTTGGCGCCGGCGCGTGTGTAAGCATCGGCAACGACCAGATACTGCGCGCGCGCGTCATGGACCAACCCCTGCGTCGCATAAAGCTCGGCAAGCTTATGGGCGATGATCGGATCGCGCGTTCTGATACGCTCGATCTTCTTGTACATCGCGATTGCTTTGAGGGTGAATTCCTGTGCGCTGTAGTGTTCGGCGATACGTTCGAAGCAGGAGACGGCCTCTTCTTTTTTGTTGGCGCGAACGTAGAGATCACCCAGCATGTTCAAGGCAGTAAGATCGTCCGCATCGTTGTCGACGATCTGCCGGTACTCCTTGATTGCTGCGTTGATCTTCCCCTGGGAAAGGAATTTCTCGGCGTTCTTTAGGACCTTAGCTTTATCGAAAGCCATTAGGAATCTTATGTATCATTAATACGGGTGTTGCGACTTTATGGTAGCAGCGGGCAGCGGGACAATGCGATCAGATAAGCGAATTGTCAAAAACTCCAGCTTCCAACTCCGGCAAACAAGCCGCGGGATACGCTAACATGCGTAAATAAAGGGTGTCAACGAACCTAATTTTGAGCCGATCGACCGTTTCCAACACCGATTCCGCGTCTTCTTCAGCTCGATCCAAAATGTCGTCGGATGCCGCTGATCAACGGCCTCTCGCCACGTTCGGCCAGCGAACGGCGATCGTCGGACTCGCACTTTACGTCGCGTTTGCGCCGCATTCGGTTGCGGCCAGCGCTATCGGCGTGGCGGTGGCCGGAATCGGTTGGTTGTTGAAGTTGTTGTCGACGGGCAGCCTGGGCCTGCGGAGATCCAGGTTTGACCTGATCATCCTGCTGTCGCTGCTCTGGACGGTCGCGTCGTCGCTGCTTTCGGAAGAGCCGAGGATCAGTTTGTTAAAACTGCAGTCGTTGTGGAGCGTGTTTCTGTTTTATCTGGCGCGCGCGATTGTAACGAGACGGTCGGCGGTGGGGTTGGCGGTGCTGTTGATTTTGTCGGGTTCGGCGGGGGCGATTTACAGTGCGTTCGATCTGGTGCGTGGGCGTGGAGTGGTCGTCCAATCATTAACGCCGAACAGTCCGTTTCATCGCCTCGGAATTCAAGGTGGCGATACGATCTGGCGAATCGACCGGACGCGAGTTTATTCGACAGAGGAAATAGACGATTTACTGAAGACGATTCCGGCTAATCGGCCGGTCGAAGTGAGCATCATCTCGCAGGGCGAGAACGTGGAGCGGCCGGGTCTTGCGATTACGCCGGCACAGCAGCTCGAAGCGTCGCCATCGGGAGTGACAGGCAATGAGCGCAGTCATCGTTTCCGCGCGTCGGGTTGGACGAGGCACTACGTCACGTTCGCCGAGATGCTGCAAATGATTGCGCAACTCGCGTTAGGTTTCGCGCTGGCGCACCTCAGAAACCACGGCTTCAATAGGGCTTCGCGCATCGCGATCGCAGCAGCAGCGATGTTGACGGCGGGAATCGTATTCACGGCGATGAGGACTGTTCTCGTCGCTTTTGTGATCGGAGCGACGGTGATCGCGTGGAGATCGCTGCGCGGCGCGTACAAGATGGCGTTCACGTTCGCGCTTTTCTTTGTGCTGGCGTTTGGCGCCGTGGTCGTGTCGCAAACGCGCGCCCGGGATGCGTTGATGTTGGGCGATCCGAGTTCCACACTGCGGGCCGAGGTCGCGCGCGTCGGTCTCTCGCGCATCCTGATTCATCCGGTGTTCGGCCACGGAATGGACGCGATGAAGCTTCACTGGAACGAATGGGGTTTCCCGGGCAGGGACATGATTCACCTGCATTCGACTCCGCTCCAGTTGGCGTTTGATCGCGGTCTGCCAATGCTGGCGATTTGGCTGTGGCTGATGATCGCGTTCTGGGTATACATCGCCCGCGCTGAATGTTCCGCCCGCGATTTGAGCGACACCAACGCCCACGGCCTGCTCCTCGGCATCCTCGGCGCCCTGACCGGTTTTCTCGCCAGTTCGCTGGTCAATTACAACTACGGCGACGCCGAAGCGACGATGATGTTCTGGTTCCTCATGGGCCTGGCGATGGTCACCGCTGATAGACAACCAACGAATTTGCCCGAAAACCGGGCGATCTGAAGGAAAACATTGTTTTCCACGGCCTTTACGGTGTATCTTTAGAAGCCTGCGGAGGTACTCACTCCGGCTTTCACGATCCGCAGGCCCCATCAACAACCAACCCGCATTTCAGGAGCGTCGCAATGAAGAGGTGCCCCCAGTGTGAGTTCATTTACGAGGACGACCAGAGCCTGTGCGATATGGACGGTGTCCTGCTCGTCTTTGATTCTCGAACACTTCCGAGCCTTCATGCCCTGGCGACTGTGTCAGCGCCGCTGCCCGAAAAAGGCCCGCGTCGCAGCCGCATGGTACCCGCCTTTGCGACCTTGATCCTGATGCTAGCGATTGGGTCCATCTATTACCTCTCCACGATGCGCAATGCCGCGCCGGCCGACTTCTCGCCTGCGAGTGTCACCAGCACCACAACAGAACCGGAGGCGGTAGTACCACCCGCGACTGCTGAGGAGCAAAACCAGGCCGAGACTCCGGCCACCGAACCCTCGCCGGAAACCACAGAAGAACCGGCGAAAGAAGAACGACGCGAAACTCACGTATCACCTGCGCCGAAGCCGCCGGCCGCAGCACCTGCCAAGAAGACGACCGCTAACCCCGTCGCCAATAAACCTGCGCCGAAGAAAGACGACTCGAAAGTCGAATCGATTCTCAAGAAGACGGGTAAGATCTTGAAGAAACCATTCAAGTTCTAACCCCGTGTTCCTCATGAATTCCAAAACCCGATATGAAACGCTGCCCCCAGTGCCTCTTCATCTACCCTGAATCCGATCTACGTTGCGACTTCGATCAAACGCTCCTCGTCGTCGTTGACGATTCAGTGATCGACGCTGCGACCAGGCCGCGCCGCAACCTGAAACTTCTCTTAATTCCTGCGGCGATCGTGATACTCGGCTTGGGAGCCTTTCTCTTTTTCAGCCTCGGCAGGAACACAGAACAAACCCAGACACCCGCAAACGTTCCCGTCGCAGTTGCTCAGGAAACGCCACCACCTCCGCCTTCGCCAGCACCAACCGTCTCGCCTTCACCATCACCCTCGCCCTCAGCGAAACCTTCTCCAACGCGCGTCGCCACTTCACACACGACCACCAGCATCGGCCCCGTTTCCACCAGCGGACCGGGCATCGGCAAGCGACAGGGGGGTAAACCCGTCATCGTCTTGACCAGCGGTGGCAAGATCGACGCTGACGAAGTCTGGCGCACCCGCGATGGCGTCTGGTACCGGAAAAACGGCATCGTCACACTCCTCAAATCCGGCCGCGTGAAGACGATCGTCAATCGTTAACTTTACGAATACCGTGTCCGCTAGTGGTGATCGTTCACTTTGGACTCGCACCGCCGGGTAGCCCACTACCGATGCCCGCAAAACCTTGCCGCTTCAAAGGTTGGCGTGATAGTCTGCGTCGCCTCAGACATCCACAACAAAGGAAGCACTAAAATGAGAACCACTGCGCGGATTCTGGTCGCTGTCGTTGTCGGTCTCCTGCTGTTACTTACACTTGCTCCGGCTCCACTTGTCACACAAGCCCACGGCCCCGCAGTCGGTCCACTCGATCTTTCAGGCGAGCTGCACGGCGCGCCTTACCGGATACGCGTTCCCGAAAACTGGAATGGAACGCTGCTCGTCTTCGCCCACGGCTATCGTGACAAGGCAGACCATCCTGGCGAGATCGACAATCGCAACGCCGACATCGCGCCGAATCCAGCTCTGGAAGCGCCGCTTCTGGCCCAGGGCTTCGCATTGGCGGGCACTGCTTTCAAAGACAACGGTTGGGCCATCGGCGACGCAATCCTCGACGCCAAGAACCTGGCGGTGTTCTTCCGCGGCGAGATCGCCAAACCCGATCGCACGATCTTCTGGGCCGTGTCGATGGGAACTGTCGCTGCCTTAAAGAGCATGGAGCAATTCAACGGCATCTTCGACGGCGCACTTTGCATGTGCGCAGTCGGCGCCGGCGCGACGCGCATCTGGGACAACGGACTCGCTCTTTATCTCGCTTACGACGTGGTGTTTGGCGTTCCGCCTTCGTGGGGCTCGGTCGGCGAAGTCAGAAACGATCTCGACTTCGATACCGAAGTCTTGGCAAAACTCGCTCCGGAACTCGGCAACATCGCGAACTTTCCGAAATTTGAATTTATTCGACTGGTAGCGGGAACACCGGGCCGCGGGATCACGCCACCTCCACCGCCGGCCTTCTTCCCGGGCTGGGTACTGACAGACATGTTCTTTCTCACCGAGGCTCGTTCAGAGTTGCAGCGGCGTGCCGGTGGCCCATACGTGCAGAACCTCGATCACAGTTACAGCCTGAGCGCCGCGGAGCGCACTTATCTCATGGGGCTCGGAGTCCCCGGCGCGGTAATCGACGGCTGGCTGGCGGCGATGAACGCCCGGCGAGACATCCAGGCAGATCCATCAGCGCGCAACTACGTGCGGAACAACACCGACTACAACGGAAAGATTCGCAACCCCTTACTTACAATGCACACGATCGTCGATCCGCTGGTGGCAGTGCCGAACGAACATGCGTATGCCGAGCTGAATGCGGCTGAGAGTAAGGAAGAGTTGTTGTTTCAGACCTATACCAGCGGCGTCGGTCACTGCGCATTCACCGGGCCGCAGGTCCTGACGGCTGTCGGCGCAATTGATCTGTGGGTACGAACGGGCGTGCGGCCAACGGTTGCGTCGTTTCCGGCAGCGCTCGGTTTCGTTCCCGGATTCGTTCCACCATCATTGTTGCAGCCCTGACACAAATACGAGGCTATAATGCCGGCGAATGAGTTCTGCTGTTCCACTCACTCAGGCGGTAACTGCCGGCGACGCGGACACGGTCAGCGCAGCGCTTGCCGCCGGCGCCGATGTTAACGAACGAAACAGTGGCGGACAGACGGCGCTGATCCTCGCCGTGATCTTCGGTCACACGAATCTCGTGCGACTGCTGGTCAGAGCGGGCGCCAACCCACGGCTGCGCGACAACCTCGGACTCGATGCCGTCGAGTGGGCCCAGCGACGCGGCTTCAGCGAAGCACTCGATGTCTTCAACACAAGCGAGCCGCCTCCGGCCCAACCCGTTCGGGAAGTCCGTGTAGAACCTCCGATCCCAGTTGAAACCCCGGCTGACACCGATGAAAAAAGTCGCAAGTGGCTCGCCGGAGTCAAACAGCGAATCCAGGAACAATCGCACAGAAACGTCCAGGCAAGTCCACCGGAAACGGTAGCTGTTGCCGAGACTGTTCCGAAAATTGTTCCTGAACCGGTTACCACACCGGTTCCCGAGCCGGTTGCCGAAACCGTTCCTGGCCCGGCTTCCGAAACTCCTGCGCAACCCAAAACATCGCCCACGCAAAAACGCTGTCCGAAGTGCAACGCGATCTACAACAGCGAACTGGTCGCATACTGTGCTCATCACTTCGTTCGGCTCGTTGACGTTGACGAACCAGTCTTCGAACCGCCGCAGTCCCTCGCCAGCACGATCACAAACACGCCGTTGCTGTGGACGCTGGTCCTGGCAACTGTCGCCGTCGCAGCGTTCACCGCTTACCTGATCTCGTCGCAGCTCTCAACGGTGATCATCCCAGACCAGGCGGCCGCGCAACAACAACCCCAAGGCTTTCTGAAGGGCAAACCCGTCGCCGCCGGAGACCTCAGCGGAAAGGCATTGACGCTGGCGGAAGCCGAGTGCCCGATTTTCGAGGGCGACTCGCGCGCGAAAAACGGTGCTTCCCAAACCGTCAACGTTCACATCAAGCTCGACAAAAACGGCAAGGTCTACTGGGCGCGAGCCGACGGCGGCGACGACGCATTGCGCAACTCGGCCACGGACGCGGCAACGCGATCCACCTTCTCACCCGACAAACTGCGCGGGCGCGAAACAGAAGGCACGATCACCTACACCTTCACCCCCTGAACACCCAATTATCGTGTCTTAAATCGGCGGTGTTATCCTTTACACGTGCCCGATTCCCAACAGACGCAGATCCTCCCCGACGAACTGCGCGCGAGCATACCGTCGCTCGGTGCGATCCTCCGCGACCGCTACCGCCTCGACAGCGAGCTCGGACGCGGCGGCATGGGCACTGTCTATCGCGCGACCGATCTCGAGCTCCAACGCGAAGTCGCCGTCAAAATCCTCTCGGCTACGAGTCACACTTCCGAGGGCCGAGAACGCCTGATCCGCGAAGCACGGGCGGCTGCCGCGTTGAATCATCCGCACATCGTTACGATTCATGACGTCGGCGAAGCAGGCGGACTGCCGTTTCTGGTGATGGAACTGGTTGCCGGTCCACGTCTCTCACAAGCGCGGCCGGTGGAACTCTCGCGCGTCGTCGAAATCGCGGTCCAGATATGTGCGGCGCTCGAACACGCACATGAAAACAGCATCGTCCACCGCGATCTAAAACCCGATAACGTTCTGCTCTCCGGCACCAGCAGCGCAAGCAACGTGAAACTCGCCGATCTCGGACTCGCACTCCCTGCCGATGGCGCGCGCATCTCTCGAGCGGGCGTAATCGTCGGCACTGCCGCTTACATGGCGCCGGAACAGGCGTTGGGCCAACCCGTCGACGGCCGCTCGGATTTGTATGCGCTCGGAGTCGTGCTCTACGAGCTCACAACCGGTCGCGTTCCCTTCACCGGCGACGATCCTTTGACCGTCGTTTCGCAACACGTTCACGCGCCGGTCGTGCCGCCGCGCGTGCTGCGTCCGGATCTGCCGCGCGCGTTGGAAGCAATTATCGTCCGCCTGCTGGCAAAGGATCCGTCACACCGCTTCAGCACAGCCGCCGAAACACGCGCCGCATTGCTCGAAAGCCTGACCGACAAAGACGACTTCGCTGCCAGCGACGCCGCGTCCGCTGTTGCGATTCTCGACGCACTCTCGCGGGGCCGCCTCGTCGGCAGGACAACCGAGCTCGCTGAAGCACGCGAACTGTGGCATCGCGCTCGCGAAGGCCGCGGCCACGCCGTGCTCCTGAGCGGCGAACCAGGAGCGGGTAAGACTCGTCTCGCGCGTGAAATCACCATCCAGGCCGCGGTCGACGGTGCACTCGTCCTGACTGGCGCCTGCTATGAATACGAAGCGACGACCCCGTACCTGCCTTTCGTCGAAGCATTTCGCGGCTGGGTACGCGAGGAACAGAACGACGACAAACTGCGCGAGATCCTCGGCGAGGCAGCGCCGCAGATCGCCAAACTGTCTCCCGAGATCGAAACGCGTCTTGGTCCATTCCCGGAACAGCCTCAACTCGCGCCGCACGAGGAACGCCTCCTGTTTTTTGATGCCGTCGCCCAGGTGTTCTCCAACATTGCTCGGCGGCAATCGTTGTTGTTCTACGCCGACGACCTGCACTGGGCTGACCACGGAACGCTTTGGCTCCTGGGCCGTTTGCTACGCCAACTTCGCGACCAGCGCGTACTGATCGTCGGCGCTTATCGAGAGACGGAACTCGATCGCACTCACCGCCTCGCAAAGTCGCTGGTCGACTGGAACCGCGAACGCCTCATCACGCGCATCGTGCTGCGACGTTTCAACCCCAACGAGACCGGCGACCAGCTCAGCGCATTGCTCGGCGAAAACGTGAGCGGCGAGTTTGCAGTCGCGGTTCATCGCGAAACCGAAGGCAACCCATTTTTCGTCGAAGAAGTTTTGAAGGCGCTGATCGAACGAGGCTCCGTGCGCCGTGAAAACGGACGCTGGACCCGTTGCGACATGGACCAACTGCTGATCCCGCAGAGTGTGAAGGAAGCGATCGGACATCGTCTCGATCGCGTTAGTCAGGAGTGCAACGAGCTACTTCGTCTCGGCTCGATCCTCGGCAAGGTCTTCACCTTCGACGAACTGGCTGCCGTTGCCGAACAAAGCGAAGACGCACTGCTCGACGCGCTCGACGAAGCAGCAGGCGCGCAGCTGATCGCTTCCACTTCAAACGACTCCTTCAGTTTCACTCACGACAAGATTCGCGAGGTCTTGTACGAAGAGCTGAACCCAATCCGCCGCCGCCGTTTGCACCGGCGCGTGGCCGAAGGTCTCGAACGAAACCGCGACAAGTTTTGCTGCGGCTCAGAGAAACTGGCCCATCACTTCATTCTGGCCGGCGATCACGAACGCGGGCTACATTATGCGAAACAGGCGGCCGCCGAAGCACAACGAGTGTTTGCTTTCGACGAAGCGATTGCCGCCTACGGCCGCGCGCGCGATTGCGCGGAAGCGTTAGGACTCGTTGCCGAACAACTCGAACAGGAAGAAGCGATGGGCGAGGTTTACATGCTTCACGGCGAAACGGTCCTCGCAGGCGAACACTTCGAACGTGCACTCGAGCTCGCCACCGATCAGCCCACGCGCGTCCGACTACAATGCCAGGCTGCTTCTTCTCTCGTCACCACCGGCGACACGCGCGGTCTCGAATATCTGCGTGAAGCGCTGGAAGTGCTCGATCCCGTTACCAATCCAATCGAGACGGCGAACGCACTGGCCACTCAAGCGCGCTTTCATCACCTCGCGGGACGGCACAAGAAAGCGATCGAGATCCTGCTACGCGCCACCGAACTCGTCGCGCCAACTGTTGACGGTGACAGCGTCGGCAGCTTTGCCGCACCAATCATCTCGCAGATTTACGCTTACATGGCGGGCGGGTACCAACATTACGGTCTTTACATCGAAGCGGATCGCTGGGCGCGGCGAGCGGTCGATTTCGGCACCAGGCACGAAGTTCTTTACGCCGAAGCCGCGGGCTACGAGTTTCTCGGCGAGAACGCGATCCACTCCGGCGACTTCAAAGCCGGACTCAAATACGCCGAACGTGAGACACAACTTGCGAACCGCCTTCATTCGCGCGAACGCCAGGCATGGGCGCAGATGGTGATCGCGCAGTGCTATGCTTTTCTCGGCGAAACGGAACGCGCCGAAAGGGAATTTCTTGCCGGAATCGCGCTTGCCGAAGCGATCGGCGAGAACCGCGTGCTGACGTTACTGCAATCGAACCTGGCCGTCGTGCAGGCAAAGTTGGGCCGCTTTGACGAGGCGCTGAAAACCGCGTCGGAGAGTTTGCAACGCTCCTCGCCAAACCTGCTCTACACGCATTTCGAATCGCTTCGTTGCATGGCGGAGGTCCATCTTCGCCGCAATGAACTGGATGAAGCGGAGCGCTTGTGCGAACAGGCTGATGAACTTGTGTCGCCTACGGAGTCGCGGGTGAGCCGTCTTTGGCTTGGACCACTGCACATGGACGTGCTGCTGGCCCAGGGTAAACGTGAGGTAGCGCGAGAGAAGTTGATCGCTTACGAAGCGCTGGTGGCGGATTGCCAGTCACCTCGCTTTACTGCCGAAGCAGAGCGGCTTCGAAGTGTTTTGGGATCGTAACTGTCACAGGATTGTTCGACAGTCGCTAGCGTTTCGCAACCATTTGACGGTGCACCGGGATGAGAATCTGCGCATTCCCTCTAAAGTCACGCGCGTTTGGTCCAAAAAGAGTTTAGGTTCACCGGGGAGCCTGGGTTCCGGCAGGTCCATTAGTCCCCCGCCAAGCGAAGACGCAGAGAACAGAATGGTGTGTGTCAGCTCTTTGCGTCTTCGCCCTCCAGATCTGTGGGTTATTGCCGCATCTCTTTGATCCGCGTTACCGGCTGCTGACCGCGTTCCCGTTCTTCAAGTAACGATCGAGGAAATCGAGAATCGCTTTGTAGGCACGGATCTCATTCGCCTTCTTCGTGAACCCGTGTCCCTCATTGTCGAACAACACGTACTCGACGACACCGTTTCGCTTCTTGATGTTTTCGACGATCTCGTCTGACTCGGGTTTGATGACGCGAGGATCATTCGCACCCTGCAACACGATCAACGGTTTCACGATCTTGTCCGTATGGAACAACGGCGAGATCGCACGCAGGTTCTCCAGGTCCTTTTCCGGATTGCCAATCTCTTTGTAGAGCGACTTGCGAAACGATTCCCAATAAGGCGGAATCGACTGCAATGTGCGCACCCAGTTTGACACGCCAAAGATGTCAACGCCCGCGGCGAACTCTTGAGGCTTGAACGCCAGCGCCGCAAGCACCATGTAGCCGCCGTACGATCCGCCGATGATTCCGACCTTCTTTTCGTCGACGTAGCCGAGCGTCGCCAGGTACTTTTTGGCCTCAACACAATCCCAAAGTGGTTCGCGCCCGTGCTTGCCGTCGTCAGCCGCGAAAAACGTTTTGCCATACCCGCTCGAACCGCGATTGTTGACGCCAAGCACAACGTAACCGTGATTGACGAGATACTGCGTCAGCGGACTGTAACCCACGCGCGTTTGTCCGCCTGGTCCACCGTGGATCAACAACAACGCGGGCGCCTTGTTTTGCGCACTCGCATTCTTCGGTTTGTAAAGGATCGACGGGATCTCCAGACCGTCAAAGGACTTGTAACGAATGATCTGCGACTCGACGAGATCGCCGGCGTCGATCTCCGGACTCAACGTTTCCGTTAACTTCGTGGCCTTCTTCGTGGCGAAGTTGTAGACGTAAAGATTGCTCGGGCTGCGATCGCCGTTCAGGTAAAACGCCATCAACTTCTCACTCGGCGAGATGTTGACGCCGGTGATCACGCCGTTCGGCAGTTGCGGCAAAGGAATCGGTTTGCCTGTCGCTTGATCGTAGATCTTGATTTTGGTGCGAGCGTCTTCGTTGATCGCCGTGACGCGATACTTTCCGTTACGCGAAAAGTAGGTGTACGAAATGTCCCACGGCGCCTTCTCGACCGGTTCCGACTTACCGCTACTCAGATCGTAGCGAGCGACGTACGAATACTCGCTGCCGGCGTCGGACAGGTAGTAGAGATACTTCGAATCGACGTCGAAAGTCTGCGGACTGTTCGCGACCTCGCCCGTGTGCTCGGTGAGGTTTTTCATCTCTTTCGTCGCGATGTTGTAGAGAAAAACATCGGAGTCGGCCGGTGAGACGCCGTTCTTCTGAAACGCGATGAACTTTTTGTCGCTGGAGATGTCGGCAAAGTCGAGGCCCGTTTCGTCTTTGTAGACCATGGTGGCCTTCAACGTGTCGATCGGCATTTCGTAGAGATCGAAGAAGCGTGAGTCGCGTTCGTTAGTGGTGAAAAAGAACGACTTCCGATCGCGGCTCCAGCCGGCGAAGTTCGCTTTCGTTTTTTCCCCGGGGGTGAGATCGCGTTCGGTGCCGTCGAGTTCGCGCAGGTAGATGTGACTGTTCTCGTTGCCGCCGCGATCGTAGGTGTAAAGAACGCGCCCGTCCGTCGGGAAATACGAGACCGAGAAAGTGCTCTCCTTCGTCGAACTGGTCAATTGCGACGCCGCACCGCCCGCGACGGGAACGGAGTAGACGTTGAAGATACCTGTCTTGTTTGAATGAAACAGGATCGAGTTTTCATCGGCAGAGAATGAACTGCCGCCGACGCGGACGGTGTTCATAAACTGCTCGATCGTGTACTCCTTGACCTGCTTCGCGCCCGTTGGTTTCTTTTGCTGCTGCGCAGCGACGGGCGTTAGCAGGAGAAAAACTGTAGCTAGGGCGAGTGAAAAGTATTTGGCGCGGGTCATAGGTTCATCCTTTCAGCGGGTTGGTGGTCGAGTATAAGGTCGATACCTGACGCGGCAAAGCGATGCGCATTAGCGATCGTTTGCGCATCCTGCGACCATCGGGCTTGTTTAATGAGCAACGCCAATTCCATTGTGCGGCCAAGCGTTAGCGCGAAGCGACGGGCGCCGGCCTCTAACTCGGATCGATCCGAATTCCGTTTGAACCAGCTTGTCGCGTGCTCGAGGGCCGAAACGACAGTTTGGTCGCCACAACCCTTCACAACAGCACTAAACGCAGCCAACGATTCTTCATTCAGTGCACGCAAAGTGTCGAGGGCAAGCACGTTGGTTGTGCCTTCCCAAATCGGCAGTACCTGACTGTCACGCAACAGCACCGGCAGTCCCGTGTCTTCAACATAGCCGGCGCCGCCAAATGATTCCAGCACTTCGCTCGCAACCGCCACCGCCTGTTTCGCAGTCGTGAGTTTCATCACCGGCGTGAGCAAACGCAGCAGCGCCGCATCCTGTGCGTCGATCTCGCCAGTCTCACTTCGACCGGTCAACTCAGCGACATAGAACGCCAGGTGAAACGCAGCTTCGGCTTCTGCTTCGAGACCGGCGAGCGTGTCGAGATGCAGCGGCTTCTCCGACAACCGCGCGCCAAACGCCACGCGCTTTCGAGCATAGTCGGAACTCAAAGCGACACCGCGCCGCATCAGCGCAACGGCACTGATGCCATTCCATAAACGCGTAATGTTCAGCAGCGGCGTGATGTTGCGAACGCCTTCGGTTGTTCCCTTCACCGGTTGCGCCGGTGTTCCGGTCAACGTCAGTTCCGCCGTGGGCACTTTCCGCGTGCCGAGTTTGTCCTTGAGACGATGGACTTCGATATTGCGAGGACGGCCTGCCTCGTCTCGTGTTTCGAGATAGAAAAGCGCTAGTCCACGTCCACCGGGCGGATTGCCTTCGGGCCGCGCAAGCGTCAGCGCCATCTGGGAACTGATCGCTGAGGTGAACCATTTGCGACCATAAAGTCGATAATCTCCCGACTCCGGATCCTGCCGCGCGACTGTTTCCGAGAGACCAACGTCCGAACCGCCCGTAATCTCAGTCATCCACTGTCCTGCTGTCCAAAACTGATCCGGATTGCGCGTGATCAAATGAGGCACCGCGCGATCGATCAGTGCCTGATTACCGGAACCGAGAAGCGTGCGCGCCGCGCCGTCGGTCATCGCGAGTGGACAACTGTAAATGTCCGTTGACGGCGTGAAGAGATACGCCAGCGCGCACTGATGAACGCGAGACAAACTGCCATGCTTCTGCTCGTAAGCAACGGCGACGACGCCATGATCGACGGCGATTCGCTCCGCGACGCGCCACAGCGGCGTCAACTCGATCTGGTCGATACGATTTCCCCATGCGTCCCACTGCGTCAATCGTGGTTCGTTCAAACGATCAGCCAACTGCAATTCGTAAAGCTCACCGCCCGCGAGTCGACCCATCTCCGAAAGCGAGCCTTCGATTTCGCGCAGCATCTCCGCGGGCAAAACGCGCGCGAGATACGAACGCAACACGCGATCGTCTTCGTATTGATTGCCGAGTTTCGGGGGTGTTTGCTGGAAAGGCATGAGCAGAGGTTTACACAATCAAGGCAAATCAGCAAAATGGTGCGGTACTCCCGGACCCATTATCGATTTTAATCTGTGTTCCCTCCATGTCTGACCAGCAAATAGAACAAGACCTCTTCCTCAAGTGCCTGCTCGAGGCGAACGTCGACGGCATATTCGCTTTCGATCGCGAGTTCCGCTACACGACGTGGAACCGTGCGATGGAACGCATCTCCGGCGTAAAGCGTGAGGACGTGCTCGGAAAGCGCGCGTTCGAAATCTTCAAATGTCTCACGGAAACGGGTGAAGACCACTTCTACCGCGAAGCACTGGCGGGACAAAGCGTCGTCGCCGAGAACCGCCCTTATGTCGTTCCACAGACCGGCCGCCACGGTTTCTTCGAAGGCTACTACTCACCGCGTCACGACGAGCATGGAGAAGTAATCGGCGGCGTTGCGATCATTCGCGACATCACCGACCGCAAGCTTCTCGAAGCAACGGCGCTTGACGATCACAAACGACTCGCGTTTCACGTCGAGAACACTCCGCTCGCCGTCATCGAATGGGACAACGAGTTCCGAGTGTTGCGCTGGTCGCCGGCTGCGCAAAGACTGTTCGGCTGGACCGCCGGCGAAGTGCTCGGCAAGCGCTTCAGCGATTGGCAGTTCGTCGTCCCCGACGATCTTGAAGCAGTGAACCAGGTGGGCCACCGGCAAAACCAGGGACAGGAACGTCACAACATCTCGCGCAATCGCAACTACACGAAGCTCGGTTCGATTCTTCATTGCGAGTGGTACAACTCCGCACTCTACGACGATGCCGGTAAGTTGATCTCGGTGCTCTCGCTCGTGCTCGACGTCACCGTCGCCAGGCGCATTGAAGAAGCGTTGCGCAAATCGGAAGCGCAGTATCGATTGCTGTTCGAGTCAAACCCGCAGCCGATGTGGGTCTACGATCTTTCCACGCTGCGGTTCCTCGCGGTAAACGACGCGGCGATCCGTCACTACGGTTACTCGCGCGCCGAGTTTCTCGAAATGTCGATCGTGGACATTCGTCCCGAGGACGACGTCGAGTTACTGCGTGAGTACATCTCATCAGGTAATTCCGAACTCGATAACGCCGGTGAGTGGCGGCATCGCAAGAAAGATGGGACCGTAATCAACGTCGAGATCACTTCCAATCGCGTCAACTTTGCGGGCCGGGCCGCGGAGTTTGTACTCGCCAACGACATCACCGAACGCAAGAAAGCCGGCGATGCGCTGCGCATCAGCGAGGACCGTTATCGCGATCTGGTAGACAACAGTCACGAACTGATCTGCACTCACGATCTCGACGGCCGCGTGCTGTCGGTGAATCCGTGGGCGGCGCGTGCTTTGGGGTATCCGCAGGAGAAGCTTATCGGGATCAATATTCGCGATGGTCTGCTGCCGGAGTATCGAGCGGAGTTTGACGAGTACCTGCGTAAAGTAACAACCGAAGGTTCCGCACGCGGTGTGATGAAAGTGAGGACCGCGACCGGCGAGACGCGGCTGTGGGAGTACTACAACACGCTGCGCACGGAAGGAGTTGAAAAACCGATTGTCCGCGGCATGGCCCATGACGCCACCGAACGTCGCGAAGCCCTGAAACGAGAGAAAGAGGCGCGGCTGGAAGCCGAAGCCGCGAACCGCGTTAAGGACGAGTTTCTCTCGACGCTGTCGCACGAGCTACGCACGCCGCTGACAGCCATCATGGGATGGTCTGACCTGCTGCTCCACGACGAAGTAGAACCCGCGAAGCGCCGTCAGGCGATCGAAACGATTGCGCGCAACGCGAATTCGCAATGCCAGTTGATCAACGACCTGCTGGAAGTGTCGCGCATCATTACCGGAAAGTTGCGACTCGAGTTTGTCGCCTGCGATCTGCAATCGGTGATCGCAGCGGCCGCCGAAAGTATTCGTCCGACAGCGGAAGCGAAAGGCATTCGCCTTCAACTCTCGTTCGACAAAGGCGCCGGCGAGGTCTATGGCGATCAGGAGCGGCTGCAACAGGTGGTTTGGAACCTGCTGTCGAACGGTGTGAAGTTCACGCAGAGCGGCGGGTCCGTGCAGGTCATTCTGAAACGCATCAATTCGCACGTCGAGATTACGGTCGCGGACACGGGCGTAGGCATTCATCCCAACTTTCTGCCGCACGTATTCGATCGTTTCCGCCAGGAGGATGGTTCGACTACGCGCACCTACGGCGGACTGGGACTTGGCCTCGCGATCGTTCGGCATCTCGTCGAGTTGCACGGTGGAACTGCGCGGGCCGAAAGCGATGGTGAAAACCAGGGTTCGAGGTTCACCGTGCGCCTGCCGTTGATGGTCACGGCCGAGCATCACGTTGAGGCGCCGCCTGTGGCCGCCGTCGTAGGTGAGACTTCCCGTGACCGGCAGATGTCGTTGAACGGATTGCGCGTGCTGATCGTCGATGACGAATTCGATGCTCGCACGTTGCTGACTGCGATGCTGGAGCGATGTGGCGCGGAAGTGCTGTCCGCGGGATCTGCGTTGGAAGGTCTTGAATCCGTCGAACGATGGCGGCCGGATGTGCTCGTCGCCGATATCGGTATGCCGGTTGAAGATGGCTACGGTTTGATTAGGAAGGTACGTGCGCTGCCGAAGGAGCGCGGTGGTCAAACACCGGCGCTGGCATTGACAGCATACGCGAGAACTGAAGACCGCGTGCGCGCGATTTCTGAAGGATACCAGTTACACCTTGCAAAGCCCGTCGATCGCGTTGAACTGGC
>CBFGMX010000038.1:0-35335 GCA_965649955.1 uncultured bacterium | reverse complement strand
TTTGCCCCAAAAGTTTTAGATTTCGCAAGAACTTCGTCATGAGCTGAACTCTCTCAAGGAGATGTAGCCCGCGCGTACAGGCTTATGAATTGGAATCGACCGGATGAGTGGTGCGAGACTGCCGGCGGATCACGGTCCGGGTTGAGAAAGCCAGCAGTCGCTTAGGACATCGTGCGATAACAATTCATTAGGGCTATCGGTTGGACCGGATGCGCCGATAGAGAAACCGCCTGGTCAGAGTGTCCGCTTGAACAGGGAGGAGGGATCAAATGTCAGAAAGAAATAAAGAAATCGTGGAAAAGGTAAACTCGGCTTTTCTCGAAGGCAATTTTGAGGGATTCCTGTCGTTTTGCGCGGAAGACGTGGAGTGGACAATCGTCGGCGACCGGACGGTAAAACTGCAGTTACGGCGTTTAGGCCGATTTCTTGATCTCGAGCAGCATCCGCGCCGGCGCAAGATCCTTCTTTAATTTGATGACGAACCGAACGCCACGGCCTTCTGGGTACTGAGGCGATTCGCGGACCTGCTTCTTGATCGCATCCGGGAGCTTGGACTTCAGCGCAGTTTCCACGGCTTTTGCACCAAGCACGAATGCAACGCTCAGGTAGTTCTCGTGTGGAGAGAGAAAGCAGATGTTACGCTTGCCTTGAAACAGCTTGAGGCTCCAGCCCAGCTTGGCGCCGTAATACTTCCACTCCGGTCGCAGGTCGGCGTTCATTTCGAGAAATGCTTCGAGCGCGGCGTAGCTTTTCCCCATCATGCTACGCAGTTCGGCCTGGGTTGGCTCCGGCGGTATGATTTTTCTTGGCATCTCAGTAGATCCTGAAGTTGGCAACTCACGTGCAGCCAGTCGTGAACGCTATTTGGCGTGTTCATACAGAACCCGGATAAAACTCGAACAAACCCCTCACACAACCGTAACATACCAAAAAAATGACTAGCTGGAGGCGACGTATCTATGAGGAGGACTCGCTATTCGGTTGCAATGAGTCTCGATGGATATATCGCCTGCCCGAACGGCGAAGCGGAGTGGATCATCATGGATCCGGATATCGACTTCGCGGGGTTGTTCGAGCAGTTCGACACCTTCCTCATAGGACGCCGGACGTTCGAGGCGATGGGGCGCGGGGGCCAGGGCGGGTCGCCGGGTAGAACCTGCACTTGATTAGTTATAGATCAAGTCGCATACGCACTGCATGGCCTGGATCATCTCAGAGCGTTGACGACGCTGCTCTGGGGCCAACAGTTCATACAATTCGGGATCGACATGCAACAATTCCGGGTCCTCCAAAATTAGGGCCTCATCAACTCTCATCCGATTAATTCTTTCCCGCTCCTCGAACGACAACGAGTCCTGACTAATCCTGCTCGCGCGCGCAATAATCTTTTGCAGCACGTCTCGCCCACCCGACTCCTCCGGCCACGTCAGTTCCTCGGCGTCTGCCGCTAAGAAACCCCAATGTTCACAAGCTGCACTCCAGTTATGAATAACTGCGGTAAGCCTCACCGATCCAGCTCGACTAACTTCCGGCGGCAGTGCGTAAAGCTGCCCTTCGCTTGTAGATATCGTCGCGACATCGTCACTGGATCCGATAACCTTGTTCCATTTAACTTCAGACGATTTAGTTCCAGCGCGGCAGGAATACGCAAGGTAGCCAAAGTTCCGCCGGTACTCATTCGTCGGTATCCACGAGTAATGGAAACCCTGTTTGGCTCTCGGAGTGAGCTTAATCTTTCCAGTGAACGTTACGGCTCGCTCACAGCCTGCGGATGGGTCAATAAAGAAGTGGAACTTCACTCCAGGCAAACACAGCGGAAGATGCTTGTACCAGCTATGCGACTGTGAAACGAATTTGGAGAAGTTGTTTTTCTGCTGATCGGTGGGTGGCGGAAGTGTCTCGACGAGCGACCTATACTCCGAAATCGTAAGGGTAGACCTCACGCCAAGTTTGCGAAGTTTATCTTCCCGCTCAGGTTTAAGTGTGCCTTCGATAGGCAGGTGATAAAACTTCCGGCCCATCTTGTGGGAGTCCGTGTGCGAGTAAAGACCTTCAATCGCCATATCCAACCCGCCAATAGCGTCCGGTATTCCTTTTCGTCCCTGTTGGAGACATTGCTTTATTGCGTTGAGTTGCCGAGCCAGAAGTAAAGCGGGAATCGGGTGCCCCTTATAAAGCTCCAGCGCGATTTTCAAGTTCTCAGCTTCTAGCATTGCATGACCAATTACCACGTATTCCGTAAGCGAACACCCGACAAAATCGCCCGCAGCCTCTCAACTGCGGGCGATCCAAGCAGTGCGTTCAGCGGTCACTTACTGCGCTACAAGAAACACATCCCACGCCCAACGGCCAACACCCCACTTGTCTTTAACCCTTGCTCGATAGCGGAACTGATTGCCGTACTGATCCATCCGCATCGAATCTCTGAAATCCAGAGAAATCGACTCGACGTTTAGCTCGGAGAGGGTGTGCAGTTCCCACGGTTCAGATATACCGTTGTGATTGGTGTCCTGCCACAAACGCAACGAAACAAATACGGCGTCGTTTCGGTCAATTACGCCATCGGGATAGCCACCCTTAGCCTGTTTATCGTATTCAGCCAACGCTAAGAACCCGTGTCGTTCTTGCCCGACTGGCGGATCAGGTTGAGGTGTGAAATTGCCAAACAATTCAGACCCGTCGTCAATAGCGCCGTTCCCGTTTCGATCCAACGCCAGCCAAGCGTCATCTGTCCCCGCTTCGGTCCAAGCTCGGCGCTCGCGTGTGCCGTTGCTGTCCAGATCGAAATTTACACCAGTGGCAGCACTGGTCAGGTTAAAGCCATTCCCACTCACGTCAATAACGATAGGTGTTCCACAGCACTCAAAACCGTCAGGGGTCGGCACGCAGCAAACGCCGATGGCGCGGCCAATGCCGCCACCGCCGCTACCTGGAGTCGGCGTCGGCGTTGGCGACGGAGACGGAGACGGTGAAGGCGAGGGTGCAGGTGCTCCCACAGTGAATGCTACGACCGTGTTATTAGTACCAGCCGTGACAGTTGTCGGGGAAATTGACTCAATCCGAACGATATTCGCTACAGTCGCAGTCGGGAAGGTGCCATTTCCTGCGGAAGTTACATTTAAGGGCCAGTTAATGGTTTTCAAGTCAGCCCCGCCCCCTACTACCTGCACAACTCGATTATTGACGGTACTTGCGATATCGCCGGTGGGCGTGTTGACCGTATAGGCCACACTGTTTAGGTTTGCGCCGGCATTTAGCTCAACGACGGCTGTGGTATTTATCGGTGTCCCTTCAGTAAAACCGATTTGGGCGACGATAGTTACTGTACCAGGAACGGTAGTCAGCAGCTGTGGAGCTGCCATTGCACCCGCAACATACACTTGTGGCGCGACGGTTACTTCATTTGTCGCGCTACCGACATAGCCATTGGTTCCCTCGACAACTGCCTCAACGGTGAATCTGCCATCATTCGGCATGATGGGTAAGTACTCAGTGTCTGTCACTCCGGCATAGTCCCATCCCGTCTGGCTCGTTGAAGAACGAGTGCCAGCAGGTGATATTACCGTAGTCGTAACGAGATACTGGTTGAAGTCGCTATAGTCCGAGCTAACAGTACCCGAACCATAAACGGTACTTCCGTCCTTCCAGCCATGGCAGTACACATACACTCCGTCAGTAGAGATCGGTCGAAGGGTATGATTATTTGACAATACCGAATTTCGTGATTTTGAGCGTCCACTAATCCTCGGATTGGCTTCGGTCGAACTCTGGCGCGCTATGACTGAACTGACTTTCTTAGTCTTTGGCTTTACGCGACCGTTGATGAACAAACGAAGTTTCTTTGCCGTCTCGGCCCCGAGATTCCGGGGAAGATAATGATTCAATTCACGGTCAAGGAATTCTTCTCTCTGTTTCTGGAATTGGGCTAACTTCTCGGTTCCGCGTCGTGTTCTCTTGACCTGTCGCACACCGTGATCGAGCGAGCCGATCACGGTTTCAAATGTGCTCACGTAACTTAACAGGTTGGCAATTTGATCTTCGGTTAAGCCCGAATCCTTGAATACGGATGCGGATGGATAGTCCGCAATTGAGCGCATAAAGAGTTCGTAGGCGACCGTGTCGGGAATAGCCTCCGGATTGGAAGCACCGCTGATCGTTCCGGGCAGGTCAGGTTGAATCGGTTTTCTCTTAGCTTGACTCGCTTTTTGGTTTGTTGAGCAGGTTGTTTTCGCAGTGGTTCTGTTCTGAAAGAACGTTGACAGAAAAACAAGAGCAGCGATGAGGGTAAGGGCTACAATAAGTCGCAGACGCATCGTGAGTCTCCTTTGAGGACTGTAAAGAGATGGGGCGAACATCTCCGGGTTGGATGTGTTTAGTATAAACCAGCTACGGGGGAAACGTCTAAAATTGAGTGATAGGGACGAGTCGATATGTCTGGGCGCCTCGGGTAGCCAGCGGCCCCCCATTCTTGCCACGTCCTTCATTAAGACGGTGGCGATCTCACCAGAGCCACTCGCCACAAAAAGGCACGAGTGGCTCTGCTGCTGAAAGATGCTTGATTTGGCTCCGCCCCGCATCCTCCATTCTCAACTATCAAACTTTCTAATCTTCTCGCGGGCCGACAGCCAAGGGAGTTCTGTCAGCCCTATTAACCACGTACTCTGAGCGAAACGTGGTCCGCTGATTTCAACCGCACTCTTTGAGCGTGTACAGGAGATCCTTGAGGGCCGCTACTCGACCAAAGAGAAAGTAACTAAACACGAGGTTGCGTTCACAGGGCTTGTGAACTGTGGGCACTGTGGCTGTGCCCTCGTCGCTGAGAAGAAGAAAGGCAAAAATACGTTTACTATCACTGCACCGGAAACAAAGGAAAATGTCCAGAACCTTACGCTCGCGAAGAAGTGCTCGAAGCCTAGTTTGGCCATGTTCTCAAGGGACTCGTCTTTGATGATTAGGTCATGGATTGGATCGTCGATGCTTTGCGTCAGAGTCACGCAGACGAAAAAGTTTAGACGTGATGCGCTCGGTCGCTTACAAGACGAACAAAGTAGGATTCGGCTTGATAAGCTTTACGATGATCGGCTTGATGGATTTATCGAGCCTGATTTCTTTGAACGTAAGGCAAGAGAATGGCGCCAAACTCAGAAGCGTTTATCCGAGCAGACCGCCGAGTATGAAAACGGTGCTCACGATTATGTGCATGATGGCGTTCGCCAATTTAGAACTCGTAAAAAAGCCTATTTCTTTTCAAAACAGCAAAGTCCAAGCGAAAACGCAAGTTGCTCAATTTTGTGTGTTCGAACTCGGTTTGGAAGGATGAGACACTCACGGCAACCTTCCGCCACCCGTTGATGTACTTGCACTAACGAATACGGCCTGGCAAAGAGAAAGGCCGCTGGAGTTGATCACAGCGACCTTCGAAATATCGTGGTAGCGCATACGGGACTCGAACCCGTGATCTCTGCCTTGAGAGGGCAGCGTGTTAACCAACTACACCAATGCGCCGCAGCGGACTGGAATTATAGGTTCCTCGCCGGGGGCTTCGCAAGGCTAACCTGGGTGGGACGGCGCGCCCGCGAGCTGAAATTTCACCAGCCCAGCAGTCGCCTGCCTTCGTTGAACTGATTTTCTTTTTCGCGTGCCGCGTCAGAGATTTGCTTCGTGATCTGCATAAATCTCTCGTCGAACTCCTTTTCAGTCACAATGCTTTCGTCGGAAACGAGTTGCATTTGCGACTTGAAGAAGTCGTTCATCCGTAACTCCGTCTTCAATGATGAAACCACCAGAATGGTACCTCTGCGTTGCTGCTCATCATCCATGATCCTGCTTGCCTGTTCATACTTCGAGATTGCCTGATCATTAAATCTCGAGCTCTCGTCTATAAGCGTGGTGATCTTTTCTGCTGCCGCCTTTAACGATTCCCGATTACCAGGAAACTGGGCGCGGCTTCGTGGATTGAACGCTTTCATGTACTCAGCGGTCCACTGGCCCTGGAGTTCCGTGCCCTCCTTAAGTTGCACGTTGGCTTCTCTGATCAGTAGTGCCGCTCTCTGTTCTGACGCCGCCTTACAACCGGCGAAGCCGACGATCAAAAGAAGCGACAGGACCACTCGTGGCATTTGCATCACCAGCACCTCATCCGATGAAACTTCGTCCCACGCTCTCATCCTACTCGACTTCTGTCTCAACGTATGAGCAATTTGCTATACTGCACGTGCTCGGACTACCTGAACCTTCGTCATGATTTAACCTGATCGTTCTATGAACGTAGTTGTGCTGCGTGAAACGCAGGCGGGCGAGGCGCGTGTGGCGCTCATGCCCGAATCCGTGAAGAAGCTGGTCGGCCTTAAGGCCGCCGTACACGTCGAACGCGGCGCCGGTCTAAATGCCGCCCGCACCGACGCCGATTACCAGGAAGCCGGCGCGGAAGTTTCATCCGATCGCGAGGCGTTACTGGCTCAGGCCGACATCCTCGCGGTCGTCAATCGACCTCAACCCGAAGACTTTGCCCAACTCAAAAGAGAAGCGATCGTCGTCGGCTTCCTCCGGCCACTGGACGAACCCGCCGCCCTGCTCCCGGCAATCGATCGCGCTATCACGACTTTCTCAGTCGAACTAATCCCGCGCATCACACGAGCCCAGGCGATGGACGCCCTTTCGTCCATGGCGACCGTCGCGGGTTACAAGGCCGTGCTGATCGGCGCCGCGCACATACCGCGAATGTTTCCGCTGCTGATGACTGCGGCCGGCACTGTGCCTCCGGCAAGAGTGCTCGTGCTTGGCGCGGGAGTGGCGGGACTGCAAGCCATTGCGACTGCGCGACGTTTGGGAGCCGTCGTCGAAGGTTACGACGTGCGCGCCGCAGCCGGCGAACAGGTGAAATCGCTCGGCGCAACGTTTCTCCAAGTGGATCTCGGCGGCATTAAAACTGAAGACGCCGGCGGCTACGCCGTCGAACTGTCTGATGAAGCGATGGACCGCGGGCGCGCGCTCATCGCCGAGCACGCAAAAAACGCGGACGTGATCATCACAACGGCGCAGGTGCCCGGCCGCCACGCTCCACTCCTGCTGACGGAAGCCGCCGTAGACGGTATGAAACGCGGTTCGATCATCATCGATCTCGCCGGCGCGACCGGCGGCAACTGTGCGCTCAGCCAGGCAGACGTAACGATCGAACGGGACGGCGTGACGATCCTCGCGCCGACAAACCTGCCCGCCACCGTGCCCGTGCACGCGAGTCAACTTTACTCGCGGAACATCACGGCGTTTCTTTCGCTGCTGATCAAAGACGGGCAGTTGCAGGTCGATATGAACGACGACGTGGTTGGACCATCCTGCGTGACGCGCGGCGGCGAGGTTGTGAATCAACGAGTAGCCGCGGCACTGAACGCGCCTGTGATCAATCGTGAGTAAGTACGGCGGATCTAAAAAGAACACCGCAGATTTTTATAAAGGAGACCGATCGTCGAATTGCGACCTCGGGAGTAAGACGGGATGACGCATGAAAACTTGATTTCGGCGCTTTATGTTTTCGCGCTCGCTGCGTTTCTTGGTTACCAGGTGATCTCGCGCGTGCCGCCACTGTTGCACACGCCTTTGATGTCCGCGACAAACGCTATCTCAGGCATCTCGCTTGTCGGCTCGATCGTCACGGCGGGCGCCGGACATAGCACCACCAGCACGATTCTCGGCTTCGTCGCCGTCATTTGCGCCAGCACGAACGTGGTCGGCGGTTTCGTGATCACCGATCGCATGTTGAGGATGTTCAAGCGAAAGGACCTGACGAAGAAAGACTAAACATCTAAACCTTACTTCACACGTGCAAATCTACTTCATCGAATTCAGCTACCTGCTCGCGTCAATCCTGTTCATCCTCGGATTGAAGGGGTTGAGTCACCCCGAAACCGCGAAACGCGGAATGCATCTCGCCGAATTTGGCATGTTGATGGCCATTATCGGCACGCTGATGCACCACGAGATCGTCACGTACACGTGGATCCTCGCCGGACTAGCCATCGGTTCAGCGGTCGGACTCGCGATGGGTGTCTGGGTGCCGATGACCGCGATGCCGCAACGGACCGCGCTATCGCACGCGTTCGGCGCCTTCGCAGCCGCACTCGTCGGCGTCGCCGAATACCTGAAAGGCGAGGGCCATCTCGACACCATCACGATGAGCGCGCTCGGTTTCGAAGTGATGCTCGGCTCGCTAACAACCACCGGAAGCTTGCTCGCGTTTGCCAAACTGCAAGGCATGGTGCGCGGCACGCCGATGACTTACAAGGGCCAGAACATCTTCAACATGCTTCTGCTCGCAGTAACAATCGCCATCTTCATCTACCTCGTCATCAATCCCGGCTCGATGCCTCTCTTCTTCACAATGGCGGGACTCGCGTTCGTGTTCGGCCTGTTGCTGGTGATGCCGATCGGTTCGGCCGACATGCCGGTCGTGATGTCGTTGTTGAATTCGTACGCCGGACTCGCTTCAGCCGCGACCGGATTCGTGCTCAACAACAAGGTGCTGATCATCGCCGGCACCCTCGACGGATTCTCCGGCTTCATACTTTCCATCCTGATGTGTCGCGCCATGAATCGGTCGATGACGAATGTACTGTTTGGCGCCTTCGGCAGTGCGGCGACAACCGACGGCGGGGGACAGCAACAAGGCTCGATGCGCGAAGTCGGTCTCGAAGACATCGCGACGCAACTGGCTTACGCAAACAAAGTGATCTTCGTCCCCGGTTACGGTCTCGCAACGGCCCAGGCCCAACACGCCGTCCGCGAGCTCGCCGACGTACTCGAAAAACGCGGCGTGACAGTGAAGTATGGAATTCACCCCGTTGCCGGACGCATGCCTGGACACATGAACGTCCTGCTGGCGGAAGCAAATGTGCCCTACTCGTCGCTCTACGAACTCGAACAGATCAATCCTGAGTTTGCGACGACCGACGTGTCGGTTGTTATCGGCGCAAACGACGTCGTCAATCCCGATGCGCGCGACAATCCATCCAGTCCGATTGCCGGCATGCCGATTCTCGAAGTCGATCGTTCCAAATCGGTAGTCGTGTTGAAGCGCGGCCAGGGAAAAGGCTTCTCCGGACTCGAGAACCCTTTGTTTTTCAAGCCGGTGACGGGCATGCTGTACGGCGACGCGAAAGACACGCTGACCCGCCTGGTGCAAGCTGTGCAGCACGCATAACCCGCAACGGGTTTGGCGCATCAAACATTTTCCCCAAATGATTTCGAAACCAAATCGTCCGTTTTCTGGAGAACGAATGCGAAGATTTTTATCCGCTCTAGTGCTGGCGAGTGTCCTCGTCACCACTTTTCCTGCAACCATTCCTGCGACTTTTGCGCAGCGCGCCACCGACAAATCAAGAAAGACTGCGGCGTCAACCATCGCGCAACGCGGTGTCGATACGATTTCCGCCAATCAGATAAGAGATTATCTGACCTTCATCGCCTCCGATGAGATGGAAGGACGCGACACTCCTTCACGCGGACTCGACACGACGGCGAAGTTCCTCGCGATGAGTCTGTCGCGCTGGGGCTTCAAACCTGCGGGCGATGACGGCACGTTTTTTCAGCGCATTGATCTACTTCGGAATCGGGCGGATGGCGGCAAGACCAAGGCGGAGTTCAACGATCGCGTATTGACTTTGGGAACTGATTACATACCGGCATCGAGGCCCGGAAGTGTTTCCGGCCAACTTGTGTTTGCGGGCAACGGTTGGTTCATGAAGTCGAAAGAGATGGACGCCTACAAAGACATCGATCCGAAGGGAAGGATCGCTTTGGTGTTCGGCTTACCAGCCGAGCGGCCGCGAGGAGCGACCTCCGCTGATTTTGGACCAGGCAAGGAATATATGAATCCCGCCGATTACGCCCGTAGCAAAGGCGTGGTTGGAATGATTTACGTTGCGGATTCTCGATATCTCGCCACCTGGCAACGAGTCCAGGCACGCGGGTCATACTCGGTCGCAAAGTTTCAAAATCCTAATCCGGCGCCGTCACTTCCGTCGATTGTAGTCTCGCGGGAAATGGCGAAAGCGTTATTAGCTGGCGAGAAAGACGCTGAAAGCATTTCCAGTAATTCATCTGGCACTAACTGGCCGGCGCCGTTTTTGATGAACGATCAGAAGAAAGTGACGTTGAATATCGCGAGCAGCACCGAAACAGTTCCGACGCAGAATGTCGTCGCCGTTTGGGAAGGCAACGATCCGACCCTGAAGTCGGAATACATCGCGCTGGGATCTCACTACGATCACGTCGGCTCAGGTTGTGCTCCTGCCGGGGAAGACACGATTTGCAACGGCGCGGACGACGACGGTTCGGGCACGACGGCAATGCTCGCGATGGCCGAAGCGCTCGCGAAAGCGACGACGCGCCCGAAACGGTCGATCCTGTTCGTTTGGCACTGCGGCGAAGAGAAAGGACTGTGGGGTTCGCGTTATTTCACCGAGTATCCGACCGTACCGCTCAATTCGATCGTCGCCCAGATCAATATGGACATGATTGGACGCACGAAGGCGGAGGGCGATACAAACACGCGCAATAAAGAGTTGACTGGTCCAAACACCATCTACCTGATTGGCTCGACGATGATGAGCACGGAGCTGGGAGAGATCGTCAACGCGGTGAACAAGTCGTACCTGAACCTGACGTTCGACACTCGTTACGACGATCCGAAGGACCCGAACCGCTTTTTCTACCGCAGCGATCACTTCAACTACGCGAAGAAAGGTATTCCGATCATCTTCTTCTTCGATGGTGTGCACGAAGACTATCACCGGAAGAGTGATACAGCCGACAAGATCGACTACCAGAAGATGGAAAAAGTGACGCGGACGATCTACATGACAACGTGGGAGATCGCAAACCGTGCGGCAAGGTTGAAGGTGGATAAACCGCTGCCGGTGCAGATCACGATCAGCTAGTTTTTCCTCGTTCTGCCAACAATCGGCGATAAGCTTCGGCGCGTGAGAGTTTCAACTCACGCGCCGCTTTTTTGAGCGCCGCGCGATGATCGAGTCCGTCGCGTTCAAATTGATCGACCAGCGACGAGATGTTTTGAACATCCTTGGTGTCCGCAGTTTCGAGGACTGTTCGATCGATTAACAGCACGATCTCGCCGCGGGGTTCTTCATTCGAATAATGCTCGGCGAGTCCGCTTAACCTGCCCCTTTTAAATTCTTCATGAAGTTTCGTCAGCTCGCGGGCTACCACAGCCTCGCGTTCGCCGAGTATTTCGTAAGCGTCTTTCAACGTGTCCGCAAGACGGTGAGGCGCTTCGTAGAACACGAGTGTTCCTGGAACTGATCGCAAGTCAGTTAACCGTGTGCGGCGTGCATTCGATCGTGCCGGCAAGAAGCCGCCGAAGAAAAACTCGTCAGTCGGCAAACCGGCAGCGATCAACGCCGAAATTAACGCACTTGGACCAGGCACCGGGACCACTGCTAAGTCGTTATCAATGGCAGCTCGCACCAGCCTGTATCCCGGGTCGCTGATCGATGGCGTCCCTGCATCTGAGACTACGGCGACGTCCTTTCCCTCGCGCAAGGTTTGGATCAATTGCCGTGCGCGTTCCTGTTCGTTGTGTTCGTGGTAGCTGATCGTCTTCGTCGAGATGCCGTAATGCTGGAGCAGCTTTCGCGTGTGACGTGTGTCCTCGCACGCGATCACCGCGACGTTGGTAAGAACGTCGAGCGCGCGGTGTGTGATGTCCGCGAGATTTCCGATCGGCGTCGCTACAAGATAAAGAGTGCCGGGCATCTGCAGCATTATCCGTGTTTCTTCTGAAGCGCGTAAACACTTACGGTGAAATGCCGGCTGAACGCAGATTAAAGATTATTGAAGTCTCCAAACAACATCCGGTCAAATGACAAAGGCCCCGGGGACCGAGGCCTTTTTCTGGAAGGGTAAAACGGGCGGATCGTTCTGGCGTGGTGCGTTTGAAGCGCGGTGTTACTGAGGGAATGGAATTCGTCTCATCCAGTCGTCGATGCGGTCGCTGCGCCGGCGATAGTCATCGTCCCGGCGGTAGTCGCCATCGCGACGGCGCCAGTCGTCATCGCGGCCGAAACCACCGTTGTATCTGAAACCATAGACGTCGCTGATGAATCGCAGCTCACGCTGGATCTGCGACCACTCGGACGACAGGCGGCCGTCAAACCAACGCGGTCGCGCAACGCGGTCCAATTCCTGTCCTTCCTGCAACACTCGTCGTGCTTCGTCAGCACTGCGATTCAGGTCGCGGCCATTGCCGACGCGGGACTTCAGATCGCCTACAGCGTCGCGGAATTCATGTACCTGGTTGTTGATTCGGTCTTCACGTTGCGAGCCATTGGCGCGGCTGCGATCGAGCGCGCGGTCCATGTTCTTCTCGAAATCTTTGGCCAGACGGTCGAGGCGATGAACGGAGTCGCGCAGGGCACGTTCATCGTAACGGCCATAGCCGTCGCGATCGCGGTTCCGATCGCGGTTGTCGCGGCCCCACTGGGCGGCCGCTGCGGCCGGCAGGCACAAGGCCAGGATTGCCGCAGCGAATATTGAAAACTTCAGTGTGTGTCGGTTCGTCATTTTCTATCTTCTCCTCAGGTAGCACTTCGGCCCAACCATGCTTCGGCAAGCGCCGTGCCTGTTCGAGAAACCCTCGTTTTACTGGAGGAAAAAGCGGGCAGCCACGGACTTCAGCGCCAAAAGGTGCACTGGTTGCCGGAAAAGGTTAGGGGTTCAGTGAGGTTTATCCAGGAGGATGGAAATGTGGCGATGTACGTCTGACTCTTGCAGGTACGGGCGGTTCTTCGTCGGCGATTTCCAGCCCGGTGCGCCGGAGCTTGTTTTCGCCAACACCAGCTCCTCGCTGGCTGAGCGAATGCCCATGTGACGGATGTTCGCGCAGGCGAGGCCACCGCCGTGCACGATCCCGTCGCGCGGCACTCGCGGCCACCCCGCTTCGACAAAAAGCGTACGCACCCCGTAGGTTAACGTGATTAGGTGTCCAACCATCGTCGACGTGCCCGTGCGAAAGCGATGATCGACAGTTCGCGCGATCTTGATGCTCGCGCCGGCGCGGTTAGCGTCGCCGGCGGCGTTCGTAAAACTCTCCATCAGCCACTGAACGCCGGCCTTCCGCAACAGGTCGTTGGAATTCTTCAGAGACAGGTATTCGGCAACGTCCTTGCGCCCGGCAAGACGTGCTTTTTGCTCCGCCTCCGAAAGTGCCGCTGCCCACGCTTCGTCCAGTTCGCTCATGTCTGTTTTTTCCTTGTGATGGTATCATGAGCCCCGAATCGTCCCCCACAAACCAACGCGCACCTGATGCAAAAACCGTTCAAAATGATCCGAAGCAATCGAGCCTCCCACAACTTACTTACCGTCCTGCGATGCTTGTTGACTGCGTTCGTAGCCGGTGGTCTGTTTCTGCTGATCCACGCGAATCCACTGGCCCAGTCGACCCAACTGCCGGCGCCAAAGTCACACATCAATGACATCGCCGGCGTCATCGACACACAGGCGCGGGCGCGACTCGAAGGCGTGCTCGAAAGGCTCAAAGAGAAGAGCAAGATCGATTTGTATGTAGCGGTGGTCGATACTACTGACGGCGTCCAGGTCTCTGATTATTCGCAACGTCTTGCGCGCGAATGGAACATCGGATCGAAAACGAGTCGCGGCAAGAGTTTGCTGCTCGTCGTCTCAGCAGCGTCGAAGAGTTCGTTCACTCAATTCACGCGCGGGGTCCAGGGCGATTTGCCTGACGGCGTGCTCGGCGAAGTGAGTTACCGGATGAATGGCCCGTTGAGCGAGGGGCGGTTCACGGAAGCGGTTGAGGTTGGCGTCTATGTGTTCATCAACGCCGTCGCCGAGAAACTGGGATTTAACTCCGCCGATCTCGAGAAACCAGCGATAACAGCTGATGGTACTACGCAAGTAACTGGTGATTCGGCGCAAACCGTTTTGGTCAACACGAATTCGGACTCGCAAAAGAGCCGGCCCAGGATCGTCAGGGAAACTCCACTCCCCGCACCGACCGAAACTCCGTCACCAACCGAAACTCCGGTACCGTCGCCAAGTGAAACTCCGTCACCGGCTGAAACTCCGGCGCCTACGCCGGCTGAAACACCAGCAGCAACACCAGTCCCGACTGAAACGCCTTCACCCACTGAAACTCCGGCATCCGAGCCTACTCCTGCCGAAGCTCCCGAAGTAACGACAACCGAAAGTACAAAGACTCAACCGCCGAAGACTCCGAAGTCGACTCGCAAAACGCCTGCCAAAGCGAATACTACGTCTCGGAAACTCACGCCTGAGCAACAAGCAGAGCTCGACGCCGACGAATCGGAAGAAGTTGAACTGACCTTGACGCTGCCGTTGGCAAAACGCGCCGCGACGCTGAAACAGTTTCTCGAGACGCATCCGAATTCGAAGTCACGTGAACGGGCAACAGAATTACTGATCACGACACATACATCGCTCGGCGATCAGGAACTGAAAGCCGGTAACAGCGCCGCCGGTGTTGAACATTTCCTCCAGGCGGTCAGCGACGCCGCAGATTTCGCTGTTCCCGATCAAATGTTCACAGACCTGATTGCGCCGATCCCGCGAAACCTCTACGAACGCGGCGAGCACAGCGCCGCAATCAAAGCGGCGCAGGAGATTGAAACCAGATTCGCCAAAGAGCCGAAACGGCTGCTGAACATCGCTAATTTTTATCTGAACGTCGAACGCGGAAACGACGCCATCCGTGCCGGCGAAGCCGCGATCAAGGTTGCTCCTGAGATGGCTGACGCGCACCGCGTCCTCGCTCTCGGCTATCACATTTCACTACGCCTCGACGAAGCCGCTGCCGAATACAAACGGGCACTTGAACTCGATCCGTCGTCGAAAGCCGCGCGCGGCAGCCTCGCGGACCTTTATCGCGCGTCGGGCAAAGCTGAAGAAGCCCTCGCGCTCTACAACGAACAACTTGCGGCCGATCCACAAGACCGCGCCGCACGCACCGGCAAAGTTCTCTCGCTTTTCGAGTTGGACCGCCTGGACGATGCAAATCGCGAGCTAGAAGCGGCACTCACGGAGGAACCACGCAACCTTCTGCTGCTTGCGGGCGCGGCTTACTGGCTCGCCGCTCATAACAACAACGAGAAGGCGTTAGACCTGGCCCAGAGGGCTGTCGTTGTCGAATCGCGTTACACGTGGGCGCAGATCGCCCTGGCACGTTCGCTGGTCGGAATGAATCGTTCACTGGAAGCCGAACGCGCGATGCGTTACGCGCGGAACTACGGCAAGTTTCCGACGATGACTTACGAACTCGCGAGCGTGTTGTCGTCGATGGGATTATACGAAGAAGCGGTTGAAGTGCTGCGCGAGTCGTTCACGATCAAAGACGATCAGATCCAGACCTATCTCGCGGGCCATATGCCTGCGAGTCAGCCGGATTTTCTCGAACTGCTGGCGCCGGAACGTCGCGCTAGCATTTATCAGAAAACCGCCGCCGACACCGCGGCGAACGCAAAAGCGCTAAAAGCGTTGATGGCTTTTAATGCCGCCATCTCTGCTGAAAAGATCGACGAAACTGCGGCGGTCGCGACGGCGCGCGACTTTGCCTCGGGAACAGACAACATGCGCGCTTTTCGCCAGCTCTACGCTGCCAGCAGACTGCTGCGAAAAAACATCGCGCTGCCAACAGTGGTCGAGCTTGCCGACGAAGCGCGTAAAGCCGCAGACGATGCGCTCAAAGTTTCGAGTTTGACGATGGCGGTGCAGGCTGATGAGTTCAGCCAGTTGCGTGCGCGCGCTATTGCGGCGGGAAACGTTCCCGATGTCGCCGAAGCGCCGCAAGACGTGCTCGCAAACATTCTCAAGGGACGAATCGAAGATCTAACCGGTTGGGCGCTCTTCAACCAATCGAAGTACTCGGACGCGATCACGCACCTGAAGCAGGCATCCGACACGCTTCCGGCAGGAACCCCATCGTGGCGTACGGCGCTATGGCATCTCGGCGCGGCACTCGAACAGACCGATCAAAAACAGGAAGCGCTCGATTACTACATCAAGAGCTTCAACGCAGGCGATCCGGATCCCACTCGACGGTCAGTCATCGAACAGCTCTACAAGCAGATCAACGGTTCCCTCGACGGTTTCGAGCAGCGGTTGTCGGGAACTACCGCCGCGGCCGCATCAACCGAAACTACGTCAGCGGCTGCGACTACACCAGTTACAGAACCCGCTACGTCACCGGCTACTGAACCCGCCGCGGCGCCCACACCGTCTCCTGAACCGTCGGCGTCACCCGAATCGAACAAACCGCTTTCGGAAGAAGAGGCCCTGAGAATCGCCGCCACGCGCACACGTTCAACAATCAGAATCGCGGGACGAGTGCTCGACGCGAACAGGGTAGGAATTGCAAACGCAACGCTGGTGCTGATCAGTCCAACTGGAATGGTGCTCACCGCCACCAGCGATAATGACGGCAACTATTCATTTACGATCGCGGCGCCGTCGCAAAAGACTTACCGAATCATCCCGTCAAAAGATGGTTACACGTTCAACCCGGTCGACAAATCCCTCGCCGGATTATTCGAAGATCAACCGGACGTGGTTTTTGTAGGCAGCAAACAATGAAACACGGATGATACGGCTTACCGTCCGCATCATCCGTGTCCTCCAAGTTCAACCTGTGAACTAACTACTTTTCGTTCTGCGTTGGTCCGGCAACGGGCTTTCCTTCGGCGTCGTACACTTCAACTTTTCCGTACTTCGCCAATACCTCCCGCGCCTTCGATGCATCGCCGACGGCCACCACTTGCAAGTGGCCCAGGTCGATGTATTTCTGCGCAACTCGCTGCACGTCCTCGGCAGTAATCGCCGCTACTTTCTGCGGATAAGTATCCCAGTAGTCAGCGGGAAGGTTGTAAAGCTTCTGCGTGATGATGTTCTGCAACAGCGACTGCGGTTGATCCAGCGACAACGCGAAGCTGCCCACGATTGCGCGCTTGGCATTCTCGAGTTCTTCCGCCGGTACCTTCTCGTCACGCAGCCGGTTCAGCTCGTACATGAACTCCTTCATCGCGCCTTCGGTAACGTCAGTACGAACTTCGGAACTCGAGATCCACGTTCCGCGGAAACGCGAACCGCCGAAACTGCTGTACGCGCCGTAGGTGTAGCCTTTGTCTTCGCGGAGATTCAGGAAGAGTCGTCCTGATGGTCCACCACCGAGAACGCGATCCGCCAGCAACACCGCGAAATAGTCAGGGCTGGTGCGCTCGATGCCGAGCGTGCCGAGTTGCAGCACGGTCTGCACGGAGCCGGGACGATCGATCAGCACTATGCGTGATTCAGACTGCGCAGGCGCTTCCGGAACCTTGAACGCGGGCACGTCAGCCTTCTGCCAATCGCCGAACGCCTTTTTGATCTTCGGCATCACGTCTTTCATCGTGACATCGCCGACGATCGCCAGGATGGCGTTGTTTGGACGGTAGTGGGTCGAGTGAAACTCGGCCATGTCTTTGCTGGTCAGTTTCTGAATCGACTCCTTGGGAGTTTGAACCAGCGAAGCAGGGTGCGCCGTGCCGTAGATCGCGCGCTGGAACTGCTCCGCAGCGAGAAACTGCGCGCTGGATCGTTGATTTTGAAGCGCCGCCAACGTGCGCGTCTTGTACTTGTCGATCTCCGCCTGCGGGAACGCCGGGTTGCGAATGACGTCCGCAAAAAGATCGAGCGACTGATCGAAATTCTCGACGAGGCCGCCAACGCTGACGGTGCTCGTCATGGACGAAAGACCTGAGGAGGCGAACAGCGTCGCGCCCAGTGCGTCGACCTGTTCAGCAATGTCCTTGCTGGAACGCTTCGCTGTGCCTTCACGCAACAATGCTGCGGTGGAACTCGCGAGGCCACGATAGTCGGGATTGTCGGATAGCCCGCCGCTCAATACGACCATCTGCATGTTGAAGGTCGGCACTTTCGGGCTGTGGAGCAGGATTACACGCAGGCCGTTCGGCAGCGAGGCTTCTTCGGCACGCGGAAGTTTTACTTTCAGAACGTTTTTGTTGACAGGCGCCTTGCCTTTGACAACCGCGCCCTTACTGGTTGGCGTTTGTGGACCCTGGGCCGCCGGCGGGCCGCCCTGCGCAAACGCGAGGGAGGAAACGAGCGCGCTCAGGATCAGTGCGACGACGGCGTTGCTTATCTTTTTGGTGGTTCTCATTTCTTATCTTTACTCCTTTACTGTGCCGCCGCGCTGCTCGCGGTCTTGGTTCTCGCTTTCGGCGTGGTGACAACGATCGTGCGATTGGTGTCGACCAGATACTTGTTCGCTACTCGCTGCACGTCTTCTTTAGTGACGGCGGCGACTTTGTCGAGTCGCGAGTTGATGAGGCCCGGGTCATTGTAATAGACCGTGTATTGGCCCATCGTGATGGCGCGACTAAGCGTGCTCTGCAAACCGTTGATGAAATTCCTACGAGTAGTGTTCTTGGCTTTTTGCAGCTCCCAGTCGGCGATCGGCTCTTTCTTCAACCGTTCGATCTCGGCATAGATGAGTGCTTCGACGTCTTCGGGCTTCACACCGGGACGAAGAGTGGCGTTGGTGTAAAACCCACCGATGCCGCGCTTCTCATCGATGAAGCCGCCGACGTTCGTCACCATCTCTTTTTCCTTCACAAGCTTTTGATAGAGACGCGAGCTCTGGCCGCTCTGCAATGCAGCACTTAGAACCTGCAACGCGTAGAAGTCGGGGGTGTTGCCCTGCACGGCTTTGTAGGCCATGTCGATGCGCGTGGCGCGGGCCAGTTGGTCCTCGAGGCTCGCACGACGCTCGGCTTTTTGTGGCGGTTCCGTCATGTCGACTGCCGGTGGATTTGGCTGGCGTGGAATGCTCTCGAAGCTGGTGCGGATCTTGGCGAGCGCTTCGTTTGTGTTGAAGTCGCCGACAAGCACCAGCACCGCGTTATTGGGCGCGTAGTAAGTCTTGAAGAACGAGGCAACGTCCTCGACCGACGCAGCGTTGAGATCCTCCATCGAACCGATCACGGAGTGCTTGTACGCGAAGTTGTCGTACATCATCTCCTGATGTTTTTCCTGGCTCTTGCCGTAGGGCTGGTTGTCGATACCGAGACGGCGTTCTTCCTGAACTGCGTTGCGCTGGTTGTCGAGGTTCTCTTTGGTGATCGCCAGACTCTTCATTCGATCGGCTTCGAGAAACAGCGCGAGATCCAGCTGGTTCGACGGCAGGGCCTCGAAGTAGTTGGTCCGATCTTCGTTGGTGGTGCCGTTCATCGTGCCACCGTTGTTGAAGACGAGGAGGAAGTGTTCACCCGATCCAACGTTCTCGGATCCTTTAAACATCATGTGTTCAAACAGGTGGGCAAAGCCTGTGCGGCCCTGGCGTTCGTCACGGGAACCGACATTGTAGGTTACAGAAATCGCGACGACGGGCGCCGAGTGATCCTCAACTGTGATCACGCGGAGACCGTTTTTCAGCGTTGTTTCCTTGAAATCGACCCGCACGTTGCGGGCGGTTTGGGCTTGCCCGGGCAGCACGGCCAGCGCGCAGATTAATAGGGGCAGCAAGAACTTAGAGACGCGTCTCATAAAACAAACTCCTTTGGATTTGGATGATGGTCTCAGACGAGCAGGATCTGGGACCGCCGGCGTCCGACGCAGCGTGGCAGCGAATTTATGCGCTGCCTACCGGAGTGTCAAGCGGGCAAGCCTTGTGAGATCTCAAATATGAGATCTCGGATCTCAGAGCCAACCGCTTCAGGGTTCCCGCCATCCTAAACAGGCGCTAAAGGCAGGTAAGCCGTTCGCAAATAAAGTTAAACGAACTCTCGCAGCGGATTCCTGCTGCCAGTAAGAACGGCTGTATAATCTTTCGGCACGGAAGTCATGATAAGAACCAAGCTCATCTTTCCTCGCATTGCGGCGGCTTTGGCCGTCCTGATGCTGGCCTTCTCAGCGAAGGCCCAACAGCCCGCGCCACAGCCTGTCGCCAGCCGTTTTGACGTCACGCACTATCGCATCGAAGCGCAGATTATTCCGGATCAACACCTGCTCCGGGCAGGCGCTGACGTCACATTTGTGCCGCTGGACGCAACGCGCTCAGTTATTTTTGAACTCAACGGATCTTTGAAAGTCGAGAGCATCGAGAAAGACGGGAAGGCCCTGAGCGGATTCGTGCAGGACGCGGTCGGCGTAGGCTCGCTTGGACCCAGCGTTCGTATCGACCTGGGCCAGGTTGTTCCGGCAAACCAACCGGTGACGTTGCGTATTCGCTGGAGTGGCGCGCTCGTGTCCCCCGAAGGTGGGCCGCTGGCTACACGCCGGTTGGCGTATGTGGGCAACGAAGGTTCATACCTGATGTATGCGTCGCGCTGGTTTCCGTTTCATGACTACGCAGCCGACAGGGCGACTTCCGATATCACTTTTATCGTACCCGTAGGCTTGCAGGTCGCGGGTACGAGCGACGAGGCCGTCGTGGCCCAACCGTCGCCGAAAGAGGGCGCCGTTCGTTACCGGTTCGTCCATCGCAACCCGGTGTTGATTGGTAACTTCGCCGCGGGCCAGTACATCAATCGCAATCTCCGCTACAGCAACTACGACCTTCAGTTGTATGCGATGCCGGGCAGTGAAAAGCGCCTCGAAGCATACGCCGAATTGACGGGTCGCGTGCTCGAGTTTTACACGAAAAAATACGGCGCACCGCTCTTTGGCAATCGCCTCGTGGTGGTCCAGATCGACGACGAAAGCCTCGACACTTATTCCGGTCCGGGAATGATCTTTCTCTCGTCCAAGATGTTCGATACGACGCGTCCGGTACCGGAAGAAAAACTACAACGCGAGATTGCTTACCAGTGGTGGGGCCAGACGGTCGGCCTCAAATCGTTTGACGATGCGTGGCTTTCCCAGGGACTCGCGGAGTGGAGCGCTTTCGCCTTTCGCGAAGCTAACCTGAGTGCCGGCGGCCTTGATGCCGCCCAACGCGAACAACAGGAACGTGCGTTGACGTTCGAACAAACCGCGTCGATTGCGCGGGCGCCGAGTGCACTTGACGACCAGTCGGCGGCGTACCAGTCGATCGTCTTTTACAAAGGTTCGATGGTATTTCGCATGTTGCGCGAGACTATCGGACGCGAGGCGTTCGATCGGCTGTTGCAAACTTTCCTCCAGCAGTATCGCGGGAAGAATGCGTCGATCGACGAGTTCGAAAAACTCGCGACGAGCATGTCGCAGGACAATCTGCGTTACTTCTTCGCGCAATGGGTTGAAGGCACGGGCGTACCCGAGTTTACGGTCGACTATCAGATCATCCGCACGCGGTCCGGAAAGTTTCGCGCTCGCGGCACGGTGAAGCAGAATCTTGAATCGTTGCGCATGCCGGTCGAGTTGTTGCTGCGGGCTGAAGGAGATAATCAACAGAAGACGATCCGCATCGAGGGTCGCAGCGAGGATTTCGATTTTGAGTCGAATGGTCAGCCTATCGAAGTGATCGTCGACCCGAATAACAAGATCCTCCGAATGTCGGATGAGCTGCGGGTTTCGATTATCGCGCGGCGTGGCATCGAGCAGATGAAGGAAGGGATTTATGCTGAGGCGCAGCAGCAGTTTGAGGCGGCGTTGAAGCTGGATCGCTCGAATTCGTGGGTTTATTACAACCTGGGGTTGCTGTTTCTCGAACAGCGCAACTGGCAACAGGCGCTCGACAATCTCGAAGCGTCGTTGATCGGTAATCTCAAACCCGCCTGGATCGAAGTGTGGGCCCACATCAAACGCGGCAATGCGTACGATGCGAAAGGTGAACGCAATCGTGCCGTGGCGGAGTACAACAAGGCGGTGCAATCAGGTATCGACTACGACAACGCCCAAGCCGTAGCGAAGAAATACCTGGCCACGCCCTATGATCCGAAAGCCGCTCAAACCGCCGAGGCCCTGCCTCCAGGCGGCAATAACTAGAGTCATTGTCATTGGTCATATATCATTTGACATTTTTCATTTTGTCCGACTCGAAAGTCCACTGCTTTCAAAACAAAAATTTCCCAAATGCCAATGACAAATGAGAAATGTCAAATGATATATGACCAATGATTCTTTGTATCACCCTTCCGCCCACGTTCAAACCGCAACAATCGCAATCTTGCGGTCGTTCGCCACGCGGATCATCTCGTCACGATCAAACATCAGCGTCTTGCCGGCAGTGATGCAGAGACAGGTCGCGCCGGCTTCGAGCATCGTTTCAATGGTCGGCACACCAACCACCGGCACATCAAATCGCATGTCCTGATTCGGCTTCGCAATCTTCACAACCGTTAGCCGTTTATTAACGAGCTGCCCCGCACGACGAATCGTCTCATCCGTCCCTTCCATCGCTTCAATCGCAACACACGCCTTCCCACGCACAACGATTGTCTGACCGAGGTCAAGCCGGGCAATCTCGCGCGCGATTTCCAAACCATACTCAATATCTTCGCGCTCGTGTTTGTCAGGCTGTCGACGCGTCAGCGTGCCACGCTGCGGCAGATGCTGCTGAAGAAAGTAAGTCGAATCGATCAACTCGATGCCTTCACTCTGCAACTCCGCGGCGATCGCCCCAATCAGCGAATCCGTATTCCGTCGCGGCAGTTTCAAAAGCACTTTCAACATACGCGCGTCAGGAACGGCACGACTAAAAATCTGCACGTGCTTCACCTGCCCGGCCATGATCGCTTTCTCGACACCTTCATTTTTGAAGAATCGGATCATGCGGCCCAACTGTCCAATTCCCACCCACTCGACCCGTTCCGCAAGTTCTTCAATCGACGGATCAGTCTCTTCACGAATCGCCGCCACAACCATGCGCGCACCCGACTGCCGTGCCCCTTCCACAACCATGAAAGGAAACTTTCCGTTGCCCGCAATCAATCCGACTTTCATTTGGTGACGCCGCGACTCGACTCTTCGATAAAGCGGATCAAGTCCGATACTTCAGGAGAGCCGCTGATCTCTTCGCGAATGCGTTCGACGGCCTGGGTGGTGTTGAGTTTGGAAGACAAGAGCAGATGAAAAGCGTGATGCAGCGAGTCGATGGCGGCGCGCGGATAACCACGCCGCTTCATACCGGTGATGTTGAGTCCGTAACACTTCGCATGATTGCCGACGGTAAGCGCAAACGGCAGCGCGTCTTTAACAACGACGGAGTAACCACCGATGTAAGCCTCTTTTCCAACCCGGCAAAACTGGTGTACTCCGGAATACGCGCCGATGTTGGCCCGATCTTCAATCACGACGTGACCCGCGAGCGTGGCTGCGTTTGCCATGATCACGCCGTCGCCGATCAAACAGTCGTGAGCAACGTGCGCCTGGGCCATGATCAAACAGTCGTCGCCGATCTTCGTCAACATCCCGCCGCCGGCGGTGCCGCGGTGAATCGTCACGAACTCACGAATCTTATTGCGCTGGCCGATTCTCGTTTCTGAAGGTTCGCCTTTGTATTTCAGGTCCTGGGAGGCGAGTCCGATGGAAACGAAGGGAAATACTTGCGTCTCCGCGCCGATGAGCGTCCGTCCATCTACGACGCAGTGCGATTCGAGTCGCACGCCGTCCCCGAGTTCGACCTCGTCGCCCACCGTGCAATACGGTCCGACGAAACAGTCGGAGCCGATGCGGGCGCTTGAGCTGACAATGGCTGTGGGATGAATAACGGTTGGGTGAGTGGCAGCAGACATCGACCTATTCCCGATTTGTCTGTTCCGCGGCATCTCGCGGGGCGACGATGCTCATGATCTCTGCATCAGCCGCCAACTGGCCGTCAACTTTCGCTTCACCTCGCATGCGTTGCACGCGCGAACCGATACGCAAGGCGGTGACTTCAAGCACGAGCGTGTCGCCGGGAACGACGGGACGGCGAAAACGTGCTTCCCTGATTCCGGTGAACAGGACGAGCTTCTGATCGCGATCTTCTATCTCGCGCAACGCCAGCACCGCGCCGACCTGGGCCAACGCCTCGACCACCAACACGCCCGGCATTACAGGTGCGCCGGGAAAGTGGCCCTGAAAGAAATATTCGTTGATGCTGACTTGCTTGATGCCGACTATTCGGACTTTCGGGACCAGTTCGACGATGCGATCGACGAGGAGAAACGGATAGCGGTGCGGCAGTAGTTTTTGAATTGCCTGGGAATCGAGGACTGTTTCCATATTGGATCTGAGATCTCAGATCTGCGATCTCAGATCTGAGGTCTTCGAAGAGACCTCTACTCCGGCGGCGTGGTCGCTGCGGTCACAGGGTTCTTGCTGTTGAAGTCGGCGATAAATGCGCGCGTGATGTTGGTACTCTCAGCGAAGTAAAGCAGCGGCACGGCAGCGCCATCGATAACCACGTTGATGCCGCGCGCTTTGGCAAACGCTTCGAGCGCCACACGTATTTCATTCTCCAGCGGTTGAAACAGTTCGCCGCGTCGCTTGTTGTAAGCGGTCTGCGCGTCTTCCGCTTTGCGTTGTATGTCTTTCTTGAGCTGCTCGAGCTGGTCGATCTTGGCCTGCAACGCGGGTTGATCGATTGGTGTTCCGGCGGGTGCATCGCGAAGCTTGGTGATCTCGGTCTCGAGTGCCTGCCCGCGGTTCTGCATCGCAGTGATGTCGTCTTTGGTTTTCTGGAACTCTCCGTTCAGTTTGGTGAGCGCGCTGCTGAACTTCAGAATACCGCTCTTCGGATCCAGGAACTCATCTGTGTAGATAATCGCCATCTTGCTTATAGGCAAGGCCACGGTGGCTTGCGACGCCGGGGGCGTTGAGGTTGCCGGTGCTGTCGCAGCGGGCGTAGGGGTCGGCCTCGGAGCAGCCGGGGTTGGACGAGTCTGCTGAGCGACTGCGGTAGTGGCGAGTGCTACGACGATCAGAATGGGAAAGAGAGGTTTGCTAATCATGATACTTGCCGCGAAGGGCCTCCTGAACGGAGGCCCCTCGCTTAACCAAAACTCGAATGCAGCTTAAGGCTGCTTCGGCGTTGCCGCCGGAGTGGTTACCGTTGCCGTCGCCGGATTCTTGCTGTTGAACTCGTTGATGAAAGCACGAGTGATGTCGATATTGTCGGCCGCGTAAGCGAACGGAACGCTGCTACCATCGACGATCACGGTGATTCCACGCGCCTTCGCGAAAGCTTCGAGAGCCTTACCGATCTCCTGCTGCAACGGCATGAATATCTCCTGGCGGCGCTTTTCAAATGCCGTCTGAGCGTCCTCGCCCTTGCGTTTAAACTCGATATTGGCCTGATCGAGCTGGTCTCTCTTCTGGCGAATCGTGTTTGGATCGGCAACGGCTTGCGTGTCGTTGATCTCTTTGGTCAGCGTGTTGATTCTGGTTTGCAGATTCTGGAGTTCGGTCTGGCGCGGTCCGAACTCGCGGCTCAGGGTGTTGGACAAGGTGGTGTACTTCGCAATCCCTGTTTTGGCGTCCAGAAACTGATCCGAATAGATCACGGCCATTTTGCTGTCCGGGACGGCTACAGCGGCGGGCGCCTGTGTCTGAGGCTGAGCTGCTGGAGCACCGCCTGCCGGCGGTCGTTGCTGTTGTGCTGACGTGAAAACTGCAACAGTCGTCAGCAGGCCGACCGCAGCAAAAAAGCGAGCTATCTTCATGACTTTCTACTACTACTCCTTACGTTGAGGGTGGTTAGGACAAATCCCTTTGTGACAAATGCCTGACTGGCAATGTCCTTAGTGTCTATCCAGCCACCGTGGGTTGGCTCAAGAGATTAAAAGGTTCGACCCACACTGAAGCGGATGACCCTCTTTTTTTCGTTAAAGAAGAACGGAAACCCGTCAATAAACTGGTTTGGCCGCGCGTTTGGATTATACGCAAAGATCAACCGAAAAGGTACATTGATGACCGGTACCTGGACCCTGACTTCCATACCTAGACTCGACCGGTAATCCCCGATACTGTCAAACAAACTCTCCGACAATCTGACGATGCTGTTGGTCTGCGCCTCACCCCGGAGGAACACCGGCTGGAAGCCGCGAGGCAGCAACGTTATCGGATTGACGTCACCTGTTTGGGCCGCTTCGAGTTCGGCCTGGCTCACGATGCGATTGTCGCGGGCGACGAGACTCAGAAACGCTGACGCAGCCAGATTCGGATTGTTACACAGCGCGATTGAACTCAAACTGATCGGCACGTTCTGATTAAACCGTGTACACGGCAACACGCCTACGGTCGATAGAAATGGCTGGTCCGGCAGAAACTCGCTCGAGAACGTCTGGTCAGTCTTGCTCCTGATATTGAACGTCGTGCCGATGTCGGCGAAAGCCGCGAGACTCACCGCGTCGCCGATGATCGGAATCCGGTACTCGAAGTTTCCAAGCAACTGAGAGTCGCCGCCGACGGACGTGAATGAGCGCGGCAGGCGGGCTACGTTGCTGCCGGTCGCACCGGTGAACGTTCCCAACGTGATCGCCGCCTGGGGCGGAAGTCCCCCAACGACCTCAGGATTACCCGAACTGTTTGACGCAAACACAACGTTCCGCGAAGTGATGAACGAATCCACCGGCGCGATCGGACTGATCGACCGGACGTTGTAACCGCGAATCGTGAACTCGTCGCCGAGGAAGTAGCGTTCGAAGATCGGAATGCCGTCTACGAAAGCCAGCGAGTTTGCGTTTCTCACTTTGTCAGTGATTGCAAAACTGCCGACGGTTCCGGCGATGATGCGGAAACCAAACACCTCGGGTCGCGGCGAACTCTTGCGGCGCACCGGGAAGAATTGCGTGTACGAAATCGTCGGCTGATACGTCCGAACGTCGCCAAAGAGTCCGGCGAGAGCGATCGCTGCTGACAATTCACGGCCACTGGTCGGATCGATACTGGCGTTCCGCGTGTCGTACGAGAAGGTTGTCGTGATGCGGCTCGTCAGGATGTTTGGCTGACGGTAGATGACCGGGATAAACGTCTGATTGGCCGGATCCTGGTTCGCTTCCGGATCTTTCACCGAAGAAAGCGACAACTGGTAGGACGCACCAACGCGCGAGAACTGTGTAAACCTCCGCTTCCGGTAGAACTCCGAAAGCGGCGCGCTGACGAAAATGGATCCGCCGTACGAATCGCGCGTGAACAGGTTCGTTTCGTCGATGTCCTGAAAGTTGAACTGCTGGTTGATTAGATCCTGCTGCGCTTGCAGGTTCTGCGAAAGGAACGTGCCCTCGCCGAAGAATTTCTGCGAGAAAGCGAATACCGAAAAGCCGGCGCTGATCGGTCTGTCCTTGATGTACGGCTCGGTAAAGGAAAACTGGAACGAACGCTGCCGGTTTCCTGCTGCCATCACGAACGAAAGTACCTCGCCGCGGCCAAGCAGGTTGTTGGTCGAGTATTCCAGACCAAAGAACGAACCGCCGATGCCCGAGATACCGCCGTTGAACGAGATCTGCTGGCGGCCGCGCTCGCTGACTTTCAGCGACAGGTCGACAGTGGCTTCTTCGTCGTTCGTGCGACGGTCGACGTCCTTGTCTTTGTCGATCGGATTGAAGTAACCGAGCTGGTTCAGTTTGACAACCGAGTATTCCCAGTAGGCGTCGTTGTAGATGTCGCCTTCGTTGATGAGCACTTCGCGACGCAGCACGTTGTCGCGTGTGAACGTGTTGCCAACGAATTCGAGGCGTCGCAGTGTGAACTGTTTTCCCTCTTCAATCGTGACCGTGAAATCGACGATACCTTCGTTTGGATTCTGCGGATTGTCGTGGAACGTCGGGACCGGCTCTGCGGTGTACTCGATGAACCCCTGTTGCCCGTAAAACTTCTTCAGATTCTCGAAGAGTCCCTTGGTGACTTTTTCGCCGTCCGCAATGTCGCCCTTGTTCAGGCCGATGACAGCTTTAATCTGCGCCTCGGAGAAGATCGAGTTTCCTTCAACTTTGAACTCGCCCAGCCGGTAGACCTTCCCTTCGACGATGGGCACCGTTATGCGCAATCCCTCGTCAACCGAGGAAAGCAGGGGCAACGGAAGAATCGGAAAACCGGTGCGACGACGACCCACACTCTCGATGCGAGGCTCACCGTGCCGCGCCTGGAGATAGCCCTTGGACCGCATGTAGTTGTCGACGAGACGCAGGTCGTATTCAAGTTTCTCACGGTGGAGAATGTCGGAGCTTTTGAAACGGGTGATCAGACCGGCTTCTTTGACGTATTTCATTGCGCCGCGAAGCTGGCCGTCGCTGAAAGCTGTGTTGCCTTCAAACTGGATGTCGACCACGCGCACGCGATCGCCTTCTTCGACTTTGAAGTTGACTGCCAGTGACGTCGCGGAAACTTCTTCCGTCTCTTCTGTGACAACTGCGTTCGGGTGACCGCTCTCGGAGAGCAGTTCTTTGATCACGCGCATCGCGGCGCGGATCTTCACCGGGTCGTAAATGTTCTCTTTGGACACACCAACGCGCCGCTCGCGAAACGCCTTGAGCACGTCGGACTCCTGCACGCTCTTCAAACCTTCAAACGTCAGGTCACGAATGATCGGAAGTTCTTTGACTTCGAAGATGACGTTCACGCCGCCGCGCGGACCATTTTCGGTAAACACGCGAGTCGCGGTTTTGTCGAAGAAGGTCAGCGAAAGTAGTGTCTGATAATCGCGCTGGACCTGGGCCTCGTTATACGGATCACCGGGCCTGGTTTGAATGTAGTAAAGGATGTCGTCCTTTCTCAGACGGCGATTACCAATGATGTCGACACTTTCTACGAGACGTTGCGGTTGGGTTTGCTGGGCTTTAGCTTGTCCGGCTGCGGCAAAGATCGTGAATCCAGCGAATAAGCCCAAAAAGAAGAGCCAGAGCGCGCGATATGAGTGCATAGGCACCAAATTCCCTCAGTAGTTCTTGCCGGGCCTCAGAAACTTCGGGGAGCTTATGAGTGAAACACTAATCCGAGACAGAAAATTATAGGTAAAAATCCCGCTGCTGAACTGGGTCGAAGACAGCAACTTTGATTCCGTCTCGATCGTGCCAGTTGCCAACTTTTGAGCAGCAAAGTGGCGCATTATAAGGCAAAAAAGGGGAAAGTCCAAAGGCGTGGTTATCCGCTCTAAAGCCCTATCTGGCAATGGTTTCTTTAACCCATGTTCCACTGGCGACGAAATCAGCAATGTCCGCGGTCCAGAGGAAACACGAATAACACGGATCCTAAGGCCTTTCAGAAAACATAGACCCGAAAAGTCTTAAGACCGTTGGCGTACTTTTGCGTCAGTGGATCAGCAGAGCGTCGTCAGGAGTTTCGACCTCGACGGGACGGAAATCGATTTCCTGTCCATTCATGAACACCTCGATCAGCGTCGCACCCTCGAGTTGGCCCTGAATCAACGCCTCGGAAAGGGGATCTTCTACGTACTTTTGCAAGGCGCGCCGGATTGGTCGGGCGCCGTACAGGCGATCGGCGCAGGTTTTATCAACGATCCACCGCTTCGCATCTTCTTTCAGTCGCACTTCGAACCCATGTCGGCTCATCGTGCGGTTGATCTGATCCACCTGCAACTGCACTACGTCGAGCAGTTCGGTGTCTGAAAGCTGGTCGAAGATGATGATTTCGTCGAGACGGTTGATGAACTCCGGATTGAACGTCTGGCGAACCGCCGCCATCACCATTTCTTCCATCTTTTCGCGGCTGGCGTCGGTGTTCGCCTGGAAGCCCAGCGTTCCCTTCTTCTGAATGAAGCGGGCGCCGATGTTGGAGGTCATGATGATGATCGTGTTCTTGAAGTCGACCGTGTTGCCCAGCGCGTCCGTCAGTATTCCGTCTTCAAAAACCTGGAGCAGGATGTTGAAAATGTCGGGGTGCGCTTTTTCGATCTCGTCAAACAGGAGCACCGAGTAAGGTGAACGTTTGATTCTCTCGGTAAGCTGGCCGCCCTCTTCGTGACCGACGTAGCCCGGCGGCGATCCGATCAATTTCGAGACGGAGTGTTTCTCCATGAACTCCGACATGTCGAAACGGATCAACGCGCGTTCGCTGCTGAACAGAAACTGCGCCAACGATCGTGCAACTTCCGTCTTGCCCACACCGGTTGGACCTAAGAACAGGAACGAGCCGACAGGCCGCAGCGGGTTCTTCAGTCCGGCCCGCGAACGCCGGATGGCGCGAGCGAGAGCCGAGATCGCGGGACGTTGCGAGATAACACGTTTGTGCAACTCGATTTCGATGCGCAGAAGTTTCTGGGTCTCTTCTTCCTTCAACGAGTTGACGGGAATGCCGGTCCAGCGCGCAATCACGTCTTCGACGTCGTCGCGTGTGACTTCCGCTGAGACGAGCGCGTCTTCCTGCGTACCGCGCAGGCTCGCACCGTCGTAGGAACGCGACCAGTCGTTCAGTTCGTTCCAATCGGCAAGATTGCCCTGCTCGCGACGGACGCGCAGTTTCACACGCGCGCCTGCCTCGTCGATCACGTCGATTGCCTTGTCGGGAAGGAAACGATCGGGAATGTAGCGATGCGATTGATAAACGGCGGCCTGTAAGGCGTCGTCGGTGTAACGCACCTGGTGAAAACTCTCGTAACGCTCGCGCACACCGTCGAGAATGCTGACGGCTTCAGCTTCAGACGGAGGCGGAACTTTCACTGCCTGGAAACGACGTTCCAGCGAACGGTCTTTCTCAATCGACTTGCGGAACTCCGCCGGCGTAGTCGCGCCGATGCATTGGATCTCGCCGCGCGACAATGCTGGTTTCAAAATGTTTGCCGCATCGAGTGAACCTTCCGCGGATCCAGCTCCGACGAGTGTGTGCAACTCGTCAATGAAAACGATGTACTGCGGGTTCTCGACCAGTTCGCGCATGATCTGCTTCAAGCGCTCTTCAAACTGGCCGCGGTATTTTGTGCCCGCAACGATCAGCGACAGGTCCAGCGAAAGTATGCGTTTGTTTTCGAGGAACGACGGAACGTCGCCGCGAACGATGCGTTGGGCCAATCCTTCGACGATAGCGGTCTTGCCAACGCCTGGTTCACCGATCAATACCGGGTTGTTCTTCGTACGGCGGCAAAGGATCTGGACCACGCGTTCGATCTCGGCTTCGCGCCCGATCAGCGGATCCAGCTTGTCGTTTCCCGCGTCGTCGGTCAGGTCGCGCGAGAATTCGACGAGATGCGGTGTGTCTTTCTTTTGCGAGGTCCGCGCATCGGCGCCGGACTGCCGGGCGATCTCGTCGCGCACGGCGTTTAGCCGGAGTCCGCGTTCATACAGGATCTCGGCGGCCATTGAACGCTCTTCGCGCAGTAGTCCCAAAAGGAGATGTTCGGTGCCGATGTGGCGGTGCTGCAGACGGTCGCTTTCCTCGTGGGCATACGCCAGTACATGCTTGGTCTCGGGCGCCAGCGGCAGTTCCACTGACGTTGAAATCTTCTCGCGCAGGAGTGTTCGCCCTTCGATCTCCTTTCGAATCGACTCGATGGAAACCTGGGCGCGCGGGAAAAAGCGTCCGGTGAGTGTTTTGTCTTCGCGCATCAAACCCAACAACAGGTGTTCGGGTTCAATAGCTGGAGCTCCAAACTGCGAGGCTTCGTAACGCGCGAAAAAGATCACGCGGCGCGCCTTTTCTGTGTAGCGTTCGAACATCTTGATTACGGTAAAAAGTCTTTATGATTACCAAGCCGGGCAAAACTGCTGCCCGGCAACTGGCGGGCATTATAACCTATGAATGAAAGGCGCACGAGCTTTGTCTTGTCCAATGGGTTAAAACGTGTAACACATTGCTTTTTTCACATATCCGTGAGTGCTTTTAAACGCCCACCATCTAGCACGAAAGTCCGATCGCACAGGCTCGCGAGATTCGTGCTGTGCGTGGCCATTACCCCAACAGCGCCGTTATTACGAACATAACTAACAAGGGCCTTACCCAACTCTTCACCAATCGCCGCATCGACGTTGCCGGTTGGTTCATCCGCGAGCAAGAGTCGCGGGTGCGTAACCAGCGCACGGGCCAATGCCACCCGCTGCTGCTCCCCGCCCGATAAATGCGATATCGGGTGATCTTCCCGGCCCTGCAGGTGGGCGTCGTCGAGAAGGCTCGCAGCACGGCCGTAAGCATATTCGCGCTTCTCACGTGCGATCAGCAGCGGCAATGCGACGTTCTCGATGGCGGACAGATCCGGGAGTAGGTAGTGAAACTGGAAGACGAATCCTATTTGCGTCCGGCGCAACGTTGATAACTTACGTGGATTGAGGTTAGTTATCTCGATCCCGTCAAATGCGACCGATCCGTGATCGGCGTCATCCAATCCGCCCAGCAAGTGAAGCAGCGTCGACTTGCCGGAACCGGATGGTCCAGTGATCGCGATCACCTCACCGTGCTTCGCGGAAAACGTTACGCCTCGCAGGACCTCGAGACGCTCTCCGTTCGGCGCGACAAAACTCTTTCGCAGATCGACTACCTCGAGTCCGAACTCATCCATCACGCAGCGCCTCGACTGGACGCAGCCGGGCGGCCGCGCGAGCTGGGTAGATCGTTGCCAAAACACTCAACACGAATGCGACCAATGCCGCCAACAGCGTTTCGCCGAAGGTCGCGTTGAGTGGCACGTTACTGATCGAGTAAACGTCGGCAGGCAAACTGACGAGCTTGAAATAGTTTCCGACGACGCATGCCGCAAGGCCCAGGACCATTCCGGCCACGGCGCCGATCGCACCCACAACCGCGCCTTCGATAATGAACAACAACATCATGCCGGTGCGCGTCGCGCCAAGCGTGCTAAGCACGGCGATGTCTCGACGTCGTTCGACGACGACGAGGATCAGCATCGTCGTGATGTTGAGTGCCGCGACCGCGATAATTAGACCAATGATGAACAGGCCCATGCGTCGTTCAAGCGCAAGTGCTGAAAAGAGTGGCTGGTTTGCTTCTTGCCAATCGACAGTCGTGTATTCCTGGCCCAACGCCGTCTCAACACGCGCCGCCACCTCTTTCACGCGATCGGCATCTTTTACCTGGACACTCATAACCGACGCGGAGTGATCGCCGCCCGCGAACGTCGCGGCCAGATCGAAATCGATGTAGATCCACGTCGAGTCGTATTCGAACAAACCCGAACGAAAGATGCCTGCTACGCGCAGCCGTCGCATCGTCTCGCCGCCTGCTTCGTTCGCCGGAATGATCTGAAAAACATCGCCGACGGAGAGCCCGATCCGGCTTGCCAGTTCTGAACCGACGACGGCAGGAGGGATTCGACCCTCGTTCAGCGGAGACTGATCGAACAATTGATCGAACGACCCTTCGGTCACCCATTTGCGTGCCTGTGCTGTTGGTCCAGCCTGGTTTTCGATGCCGCGGATCACGGCGTACGCCGAACCTTTCGATCCGCGCGCGAGTCCGCCGTCGTAGGTCGTCGCCGATGCGCTCTCGACGCCGGAGATCTGTTGCAGACGTCCGGCAAGGTTTGCGAAATCGGTTATTGGCAGACCATCAGCACGCAACACGCTTAGGTGCGCAGTGCCTTGCAAAATCTTCTCGCGCATTTCGTCGCGAAAACCGTTCGACAGGGCAAACGTGACGATCAGTGCCGCGACGCCCATCGTGATGCCGACCACCGCCGCAACAGCCGTGACGCGAGCGAGTCGACCCTTGTGTCGCGCGCGAAGATAGCGAAAGGCAAGAAAGAATTCGTACGGCATCCGTTGTTACTGGCTCTGCAACAAATCCGCGTAAATAGTGGTTCTAGCGACGACCCGGTGGACACTTCTTTGTGTCCTCGGGCCGGTTCTCCGGCAAGAGTCGTTTCAGGTCCGGATGGTCGCGAGCAGTCGGATCGTTCAGCGGCCGCAACTCGTAGATGGTCTCCGTTAGATGGCGGAAGCTGAAATGGTCTTCGAGCTCAACAATCGTCGGGATCTCGTCGCGTTGCCAACTGCACGGTAGCCACCAGCGCGGATCCGCGTCGATAAAAACGCGGTCTCCCTGCGCGAGATGGTTCTCCACAGTTGCGAACAATTTGTCTCCGGGCCACCCGCCACCCGTGCCAATCGTCTGCCAACTGCCTTCACTGATAGCGGCCCAGTAATGGACCGCGATCGTCTGTGCACCTGAAATCATGATGGCGTCGGGCGGCACCGACTCGAGACGATGCTTGTAATCGCGACTCATCGCCCGCCGCTGAATAAACTCAAAACTAATGGGCCGCACCAGAATAAAGAAAACGAGCGCGAAAAGAAGAATTACACCAGTCGCCGCAAACAGCGCCCGTTGTTTACTACCAAGCTTCTTCTCGCCAATGTGGATCAGCCACACGCCAGAGAGCGGCACGAGTCCGGGCAGCCCGGTTAAAAAGTAACGCCAGTTGATCGTCGTGCTGTAGTTAAAGAAGAGAAGCAAGTTAGCGAAAAACGCGACGAGCCACAACGCAAGCATCGGCGACAAGCGGTGCATCCGCCACTCACGCACCGGCGCAAACGGCAGCGTCAAGAACAGCACCGGCGCGCTGATGAAGAAATACAAAAGATAAGGACGCAGATTCGCAAGCTCCACCGGATGTCGCGCCGATTCATCTCGCATCGACTCGCGCCAGCCATGCCACAGCGCACGATAATGCGGATCGGTAAGGAACCAGTACCCAAACCACCCGAACGCCAACACCGCAAACACTACGCATGAGGCAGCGACGTAAACAACTTCGCGCTTCCCAAACTTCCATCCAAAAACGTACGGCGCCAGCACGAGCCACGGCGCGTAAAATCCGACAGTCTCCCGCAGATTCACCCCGAGCCCCATCAACGCCGCGCCGGCGAGGATCATCCACAGTTTCTTTCGCTGAACCCCGCGAATGTGCACGATCAACGCGATCGTCAACACCAGTACCGACGGAACGTCAGTCATCACCTGTCCGCCGTAAAGCACAAACACGGGCGAGAAGACGACGAGCAGCGCCGCCATCGTCGCACTGAACAGCGAAGCGCTCAGGTCGCGTGCCAGCACCCACACTGCGACGACGGCCAGCGGCGCCTGCGCCACTACGACGTACTTGAAAAGCAGGTACGCGTTCTCAGGTTGTAATTGGAACAGATTGCGCGCGGCGACAAACAGCAGATGGTTGGTGAAAATGAAGAGATTGCGCCCGAGCGCCATCGACGAGGGGTAGCCCGTCAACGACAGCATCGTGTAATCGAGACCGTCCCAGTCGCCTATAAACGGATCGACGAAGTAAAGAACGAGAGCAAGCGCGACGATTGCCGGTGGCAACCACCACCGCCAGATACTCCGAAAGGATGCGGTGCGAGAGACTTCAGGCGTGTTTGTCGTCAGGGACTGATTCAACTAGTTGAGCGTCGATCGGAGTGTCCGGTCGCTTTACCATCTTTACGCGATTACCCTGCGCATTGTACTCAACTTCGTCCATGATGTTGTAGATGAG
>CBFGMX010000037.1:0-35792 GCA_965649955.1 uncultured bacterium | reverse complement strand
AGGCACAAGGCTTAGCCGCGAAAAGGCACAAGAGACAGAAGAAAGGTGCAGCGAGAAATCTTCTGTTTGTAGAAGAGGTAAACGAAAGAGGTGCGGAAAAGAACGTTTTGTGTTCTTTGTTAAGACACAGACGGTGCGGCAAGAACGGCTTGTGTTTCTTGTGCCTTTTTGTGGCTCACATCGTCTCCCGCAGGTAGCGCTCGTAGAGTTTCGGATCCAGCCGCTGGAGAGTGCGCGACTGAGTCGTGGCCATCGTCAGGTTACCGCTTTCGAAATAAGCGATCGCGAGGTTATAGAAGAACTCCGCGCATTCAGGCCGCAACCGCGCCGCTTCCGTGTACTCATCAATAGCCTCACGCATCCTGCCCGCGTAGTAGTACGCATCGCCGAGCTTGTTATGGATATCCGCATCGTTCGGCTTCAGTTGTAACGCTTCCAGATAGGCGCGAATCGCTTCCTGGTTCTTTCCCTGTTTGAGCTTGCAGTACCCAACCTTCACCCAGGCATCCGCCCGCCTCGGGTTCTTGTTAACGGCATTCTCGAAATAACCGACAGCGCTGTCGTAGTTCCCCAGCCACAGCGATTCGAGGCCGTTGCGATACGCCGACTCGGCCACATCGCCTTTCGGTTTGACCGCGAGGTCCGCAAGCGGACGCAACGTACCCGCCCTCAACTCACCAACGCGAGCCGCCGCAATGGCGAGATTGATGTTCTGCCCGTTGGTGACCTTCACCGTCACTACCCCCAAAACCTGCCCACGGAGATTAAAAACAGGACTGCCGCTGTTGCCGTGGGAGATTGGCGCCGTGATCTGAATGATGCGATAGCTGTTGGGAACTTCGCGCACCGCGGAAACGATGCCGTCGCTGACCGATCCTTCGAGTTTCAACGGATTGCCGATGACGAAGATGGTTTCGCCTTCGTCGGGCAAATCGGTTGCGAGCTCGCTCGAACGGCCGCGGTCAAGAGGCATTTCGACGTTTAGAAGGGCGAGATCGCCTTCTTCATCAACCGCAAGCGCCCCAGTCACAGGGAATACCTTGCCTTTGCCGTCCAGGGTCTTGATTTCGGCGCGGGCGGCGCCGCGCACGACGTGAAGGTTTGTTACCACCTGGCCGGGTTTCAGGAAGAAACCGCTACCGGTCATCAATGCTTCGCCGTTAGCGTCGTAGGTGGCGATGGCCACGACCGCAGGCTTCACGCGTTTGACCAGGGATGGGAGGCTTTCCTCGGCGCGGGCGACGGTGGAAGCGAGGAGAACCAGCGCAAACGGGAGAGCAAAACGGGGGTACTTTCTAATCATGTCGTCGATTCCAGAGCGAAAAACGGAGACTTTAGGCCGTCGAAGGAGCGTCGAAGGCGGGGGATTCCGTTAGCTGAAAAAGATAACGGGCTCGGCGGAGCCCGTGTCGGGTGACACATATTAGATCAACTTACCTTTTTAACGAAAGGTTTTCTCGGCGTAACACGAATGAGACAAAAAGAAGGGCCGCCCGAAGGCAGCCCCAGCGAAATTCCCAATGCTCAAATCGAGAGCTACGGAACGATGTGAATATGGGCGACGCCCGGTCCTAGCGGTGACGCGCCATCAGCATCTTCCATCGTAATCAGAAGACCAAAGTCCGACAGTGTCGTTTCCGACTTGATTTCCGCCTCATTGCGGTTCCCGGTACTTGTCACCTGACCGAGTTTCACGTACTCACCATTCGCTCCAACCGCCCACGCGATGAACTTCTTCCCGGCAGGCGCTTCTTTCAGGTCGTGAAACCTCATGTTCACTTCAGTGGGCTTGTCCTTGTGCGGCGTGATGAAGACGTTCGCGCGCGCGCCAGTCAACGCTCCGGTGAAGTCGACCTTGATTTTGGTGTCGTCGCCCTTCTTGAAGTTTGGAATACCGAGCAATGGGGCCGTGTACGTCGTGGTAACTACACCAGGCGCGGCGGCCGTCGTCGCAGACGGTGCCGTCGTTGCTGCGACCGTTTCACCCTCCGCACTGCGGCTCAATGGAACAACCGCGAAACCTTCGGGCACTGCGCTTCTGAACACCACACGCGTGTTCGGGTCATAAGCCGTCAGCGCGGCTTCCGGAGAAGCGATCAGCATGAATTTCGAAAGCGGAGTTGTCGTAGCCAGCGTTCCTACTCCATTACTAATTGCGACCGGACCCAGGGCCGTTACTACTCCCCTGTCGTCGACTGCATAAAGCGTAAGCGCAGTCACGTCCGCTGGGACGTTTGTGAGATTCAATTTGACTTTGGTCCCGTCGTCGTCGCGGAGAATCGTAGCCACACCCGTCGCGCCGGTAATATTCACGGGATTGAGAGTGACAGTTACTTCTTTCTTCGCTGGATACTCAATTATTGTGTAAGTGCCATCGGGGTTTTGAACAGTCTTGGTAACGGTTGTTTGCGTTGTTTGCCCCAGAGCGACTGCGGCGAGCGCGAGAGTTAGAGCTACTGCCGCGAGAGCGCTCAAACCATGCTTGCTCATCAGTTGTACCTCCCTTGTGTTTTATTAATCGCGATTAATTGTCACGTGGGGGAACTTTGTCGGGGAGACGCTTTACAGGCGTATTCGCAGTAAATTTTTGGCAAGACTTATGCCAGTTTGATGAGGCAGGTAATGACGACACGAGGTGAGGTCCGGGCGAAACATATCAGTACAGAACTGTCTTAAATCAGTGTGTTAGTAAGCCTTCAGTTCCGCGATTGCTTTCGCAACGTCGGAAGATTGCGGAAGTATTGCGTCCTCGAGTTGCGGGGCGTAGGCCACGAAGGTATCGAGTGCGCAAACGCGGCGAACCGGGGCATCGAGATCCTGAAACAGTTCGTCGGAAATGCGTGCCGCGATCTCCGCACCGTACCCGAACGAGAGCGAGTCCTCGTGGGCCACGATCACGCGGTTCGTCTTGCGCACGGATTCAGCAATCGCTTCCCAATCGTAAGGAACAAGACTCCGCAGGTCGATGATCTCGACGCTCGTCCCTTCCTGTTCAGCTTGCTTTGCGGCAACGATCGAACGTTGGACCAGCGCGCCGTACGTGACGATCGTCATGTCTTTTCCTTCGCGCACTTTCTTTGCCTTGCCGAACGGAATCATGAAGTCGTCCGGTGGATATGCGGACTTGTTGTACGCCTGGCGATAGAGATGTTTGTGTTCAAGGAACATCACCGGATCGTCACAACGAATCGCGGTGCGCAGCAGTCCGTTAGCGTCCAGGGCGTTTGAGGGATAGACCACGCGCAGACCGGGAATCTGAGTGAACGTCGACACGCCCGACTGCGAGTGATAAACCGCGCCGCCTTTCAGATAGCCACCAATCGGCACGCGAATTACGAGCGGCGCTTTCCAATCGTTGGCCGAACGCCAGCGAAGCAGCGCCAGCTCGTTGCGAATCTGGTGCATCGCGGGCCAGATGTAGTCGAAGAACTGAATTTCGACGACGGGTTTCAAACCGCGCGTGGCCATACCGATCGCGCGTCCGACAATGTTTGCCTCCGCGAGCGGTGAGTTGAAGACGCGGCTGCTGCCGAACTTTCGTTGCAGGTTCGCGGTGACTTTGAAAACGCCACCCTTGCCTTTGACCACGTTGAGATACTGTTCGCGCGAGCAGTCAGCGACGTCCTCGCCGAAAACCAAGATCCGGGGATCGCGTTCCATCTCCGTGTGCAACGTGCGATTGATCAGATCGACCATCGTGCCGGGGTTGCCGGCAAGTTGAGCGCCTTCTTCGGTGTCGAACTCTTTTGCGGTCGGATCGACGTCAGGTGAAAAGACGTAGTTCTCGGCTGTTTCCGGAGCAGGCTGGGCAGCGGCGAGCGCTTTTTCCGCAGCGTCGCTCACTTCGCGATCGACTTCGTCTTTGATTTTCTGAAGCCCTTCCTGATCGATGACTCCTTCGTCGATCAAGAGCGCGCCGAAACGTTTGACCGGATCGCGTTCGGCTTCGCCGGTGCGTTCCTCGTCGGGGCGATAGAGTTTTTCATCGTCGGAAAGCGAGTGTGAATATGGACGGATCACTTTTGCGTGGACCAGGGCCGGTCCTTTCCGGCGGCGAGCATAATCAACCGCGCGGCGCATTGTCTCCAGCGATTCGATCGGATCGGTGCCGTCGCAACGCTGCACGTAAAGCGACGGGAAGTTTTCGACGAGCCGCGAAACGCTGCCGCCGGCAGTTTGCACTTCAACCGGAACGCTGATCGCGTACCCATTATCTTCGACCAGGAAAACCACGGGCAGCTTGAGATTGGATGCGGTGTTGAGCGCTTCCCAGAACTCACCTTCGCTGGTAGTGCCTTCGCCGAGTGAAACGTACGTCACTTCGTCGTCGTGAAAGTTCTTGATCCGCTCTTTCAACTCCGGCACTAATGCGAACCGATAGCTCGCTTCGGCACAGCCGACTGCCTGTAGCAACTGTGTTCCCGTAGGCGACGACTGCGAGACGATATTCAGATCCTTGTGTCCCCAATGCGACGGCATCTGGCGTCCATGCGAGTTGGGATCTGTTTCCGCGCCGACTGCCGACAGCAATTGTTCGAGCGGCGTCATTCCCAGTTGGAGACAGAGGGCGCGATCACGGTAGTATGGATAGAACCAGTCGTAACCCGGCTTCAACACCACGCCTGCCGCAACCAGCACCGCCTCGTGGCCCGCGCCGCTGATCTGAAAGAAGATCCTGTTCTGTCCTTTGAGCTGAATCTCTTTGTCGTCGATACGACGAGAGAGATACATCGTCCGGTACATCTCAAGCAGCAACTTGCTGTCGGGCAAATCACCGGCCTTCGACGTTTCAGGGGCGGCGGCGGTCGGCATCACGTGCGGGGCTGATGGTCGGGAGATTGGTTCCGGTGCCGGCATCGAGGCACCGGACGTCTCCCGGTCGTTTTCACTGTCTTCCGACTTGGTCGACGCTGGCGCTCCCGGCGTCGCAGGTGATGTGGTTTTGGGGACCAGTTTCAGTACTTTGGTATCAGTCTTCATAGTTGCCAGCCAGGGTCATGCGATATTCTTCGGCCATTCCGGGATGCCCGTGGCGTTCTGCGGTTTCGATGCCGCGCTGATAAGCAGCGCGTGCTTGATCTCTTTGGCCGGTTCTTTCATAGGCTCCGGCCAACATGCCGAAGGCGTTTCCCTCGTCCTGCGCGACTGCGAGGTAACGATTGAGAGTCTCGATTAACTCCTCGTCGTGTCCGGCTTTCTCGTATTCTTTAGCGAGCCCGAACAGTACGGCCGTGTTTTCCGGGTCCGTCGAGAGCATCTGTTTGAAGATGTCGATGCGCGACGCGGTCATTTTCCGATGATTAGTTTGGCGATCGTCTGCAACTGCATGTTCGACGTGCCTTCGTAAATGGCGCCGATCTTCGAGTCGCGCCAGTATTTCTCGACGGGATAGTCTTTCACGTAGCCGTAACCACCGTACAACTCGATCGCCTTCGAACTAACGCGCTCAGCGACTCGCGACGAAAAGAGCTTCGCCATCGCTGCTTCTTTGACGAAATTGATTCCAGCATCTTTCATGCGGGCGGCGTTGTAGACCATCAAACGCGCCGCTTCCAACTCTGTGGCCATCTCGGCAAGTTGAAACTGCACGCCCTGAAACTGGTTGATCGATTTCCCGAACTGTTGCCGCTCGGCCGTGTAAGCCAGCGCGCTTTCGAGTGCGCCCTGCGCGATGCCGATCATCTGCGCGCCGATGCCGATGCGTCCTTCGTTGAGTGTCTCGATCGAGATCTTGTAACCCTTGCCGGCTTCGCCGAGCACGTTTTCCTTCGGCACTTTGCAGTCTTCGAGGATCAATTCCACGGTTGACGAGGCGCGGATGCCGAGCTTGTTCTCTTTCTTGCCGATTGAAAAACCAGGGAAGCTCTTTTCGACGACGAAAGCCGTGATGCCGCGATAGCCTGCTTCCGGATTTGCGTTAGCGAAAAGGACGAAAATTTCGGCTTCGATACCGTTCGTGATCCAGAGTTTGCGGCCGTTCAGGATGTAGTGATCGCCGTTGTCGACCGCGCGCGTCTGGAGGGCGAAGGCGTCGGAACCCGAGCCGGGTTCGCTCAGTGCGTACGCGCCGACGTTTTGGCTCGCCAGTCGGGTCAAATACGTCTCTTTCTGTTCGGCCGTACCCCAACGAATGAACGCGTTGTTGACGAGCGTGTTCTGCACGTCGACCAAAACACCGACGGAAGCGTCAACTCGCGAGAGTTCTTCGACGGCGAGAATCGCAGTGAAGAAGTTTGCGGCGGCGCCGCCGTACTCTTCGGGCGTTTCGATCCCCATCAATCCGAGGTCGAAACACTGTTTGATAATTGCCGGATCGAGTTTAGCGGTCTCGTCCATGTGCTCGACGCGCGGCCGTATCTCGCCTTCGGCAAATTCGCGTACGCTGGCGCGAAACATCGACTCGTCTTCAGAAAGGGTTGTAAGAGGGCTCGTGGAAACTTGTGCAATCGCTGGTTTGGATTGACTCATAGGTGTAGCGCTCGTCTTATCTGTGTCTAATTGAACGAAGCATCATAATCTATTTCCCGCTTTCAAAAGAAACACGGATAACAGGAATACTCCCCGGCATGGGTGTTGCCGAAAAGACAAACCCGTGTGGTACCGTACCTCGATGGCTCCAGACAACCGGAAAAGTAGCCCGATTGAGACGCGAACTCGAAGCAGGAGATTCGCGCCACTTGGAATCATATTCGGTCTGTTGGGACTGCTCCTGTTCGTCTATTTCGTGAGTAGCGCGGGTGTCGGTCACATCCTCGACGGCATTCAGCGGCTCGGCGCCGGTTTTCTGCTTATCCTCGCTATTTCGAGTTTGCGCTATGTCGCGCGCTCCTGGGCCTGGACGCGTTGCGTCGAGCCGCCGTACCGCCTGCCGTTTCGCGACGCGTTCGCCGCGCGAATCATGGGCGACGCGCTCGGCAACATCGTCCCGTTCGTCAGCGTCGCCGTAAGCGAACCCTCGAAGGGCGTGTTTGTCAAAGACAAAGTGCCGTTGCTGGTGGGACTGCCGGCACTCGCGATCGAAAACATCTTCTACGCACTCTCGGTGGCGCTCTTCATCTTTTGCGGCACCGCAACATTACTGCTCAGCTTCACATTGCCGAAACCTTTGCGCTACGCCAGCATCGGCGCGCTTTGCGCCACGCTGGTAGTTGTGCCGCTCATCTACTTGTTGATTCGCAAACAGGCGCGGTTCCTGAGCGGCGCACTTGCGTTTCTCGGCCGGCGCGGATTTGCACCAAAGTTGGTGACCAAGATCAGGCCACGCGCCGAGGTGCTCGAAGCTCGTGTTTACGGTTTCTATGAAAGGAACCAGCAACGGTTTCTTTCAATCTTTCTGCTTGACTGTTGTTTTCACGTCGCGGGAGTGCTCGAGGTTTACACGACGCTGTCGTTTATCAGTCCTGTTGCGCCGACGCTGACGCAGGCGTTCATACTCGAATCGGTGAATCGAATTATTAACGTCGCCTTCAAGTTTGTGCCGCTGCGGGCCGGTGTTGACGAAGGTGGGACTGGTCAGGTTTCGAAAGTGCTGGGATTTGCGCGTGGGATCGGCGAGACGCTCGCCATCGTGCGAAAAGGTCGCGACATTTTCTGGAGCGCAGTTGGCGTGATCCTGATCTGGAAACGCGGACTCTCGCTGCGCAACCTGTCGAACGAAGCGGCCACGGATCTATCACAACCCGTCACCGCCAGTGAATAACGGCTAATCGTAAGCCAGCGCGTTCACTGCATCGAGATTAGAAGCACGCCAGGCCGGGTAAAGTGCGCCGAGTACGCCGCCGATGAGGCCGATCGCCGCCGCAACCAGCGCCCACTGCCAACTGTATTCGAAAATCAATCCGTAGGTTTTTTGGATGAAGTAACCGGCGATCACCGACAGCACGAATCCCGCCACCAACCCGATCAGACTAATCAGAATCGCTTCCTTCTCGATCACCCCGACAATATATCCACGCGAAGCACCCATCGCTTTAAGGATTCCAATCTCACGCGTTCGTTCGGTGATCGTCGTGTACATAGCGAGCATAACCACCAGCGCACTCACCACCGCCGCCAGCCCAACGAGCACACGCAAAAACACGCCGAGATACGGAATGCTCTTTTCAAAGCTCGTGAAGACGTCGCGCGTCGGTTGGATCGTGTTTCCGGGCAGTTCCTGATTGATGCGCGCCGCCATTTCTTCCAACTGCTCAGGATTGCGGAGTTTCAGAAATATGAACGTCGTCTTTCCCTCCGCTTCGAGCGCCTGCTGCATCGCCCCATGGGTCAGCTTTACGCGCGCTCCCGATTCGGGCGAGTAGATTCCGACAATGCGATAGTCTTCGGTGCCGAGTGGTTTCATCACGTCGCCGACGCGAAGGTTGTTGTTGCGAGCTTTGGTCTCATCGATCATGATCTCGTTTGGCGACTGTGGACCGCGGCCGTCGACGATGTTGATGCCATTCATCCGCGCGTACGCGTCCCAGTCGACGCCGTCGATCTGCTCGAAACCGAAACCTCTCGATCCCTGAAAAATGTGACGGATCACCGGCAGCGCCGCTTCGACGCCTTCTATCGCTTCGAGCCGCTCGACGTAGCGCGTGTCGAGATTGGCCGTCGTCGCCGTCAACTGGAGCGCGCCCGGACGCATGAACATCAGTTCGGCACGCACATTACTCGCCCGGCGCTGAAGGTCGTTTGACATGCCGCGCGCGAGTCCGGTGAACAGCATTACGAGACTCACGCCCAGTGCAATTCCCGCGACGCTGACGAGCGTCCGAATGGGTCGTTGACGAATATTTGAGGTAACTAAGTTATCCATCTGTCAGATCCGTATCCGTGCTATTACCTTACGCGATTTTGGTCTAAGCTAACAAACAGTCGGCACGGTTGTTGATAAGGAAGTCGGCGTGGCTGGGAATCTCAAATTAAGTTCTTCGACTCCGCTGGTTGATGTCCAGCCACACCAGCATTGGAAATTCGAGCGGTTGGGTCTCGGTACGCTCGACTGGACGATCATCGGCAGCCTCGTCCTCCTCGCCCTTCTCGGTTTTGGTCTTCGCATCCATCAACTGGGCGCCAGCGGTTTCGCCGAAGACGAAATGAACAAATTGAATGCCGTACGTTCGTACGAGCGCGGCGATTTCACCGCCAACGGCGAGCACCCGATGGTGATGAAGGTGCTGATGTGGGCTTCGCTGGACGCGCTGCCCGCCAGCGACGAAGTGGCTTTGCGTCTTCCGAACGCGTTGATCGGAGCTTTGACCGTAATCCCTTTATTTCTGTTAACAGCGGTTTTCTTCGATCGCTGGACCGGGTTGTTTGCCGCTGCATTTTGGGCGGTCGGTATCAACGCAATCACACACAACCGGATCGGCAAGGAAGACTCGCTGCTGGTGTTCTTCATGTTGTTCGCGTTCTTCTTCTTCGCGCGTGCGAAGCAGATCTCGCCGTTGGACAAGAAGGGGCGCGCACGCCGATATGCGGCGAGCGCGGTCTCGTTTGGTTTAATGATCGCGTCGAAATACTTTCCTCACTACCTTGGCCTCAACATGCTCTTTCATCATAACTTTCACATGCGGAAAGCAGTTGAGGGCGAGCCGGCGGGACGGACTCCGGGTTGGTTTTTTCTTACCATCATCGGCGTGTTTCTGTTGGCGAACCCGGCAGTGTTGATTCCGGAAATCTGGCAGTATGTGAACGCGTACCTGGGCGAACGGTTGCTGACGCATTCCGGTTATCTCTTCGCCGGTGAACTCTACAAGAACAACATGTCGAGCTCGCCGTTCTGGGGAACACCGATCTATTTCTACCTTGTCTTTCTGGCGGTCAAGGTGCCGTTGATCGTCACTGTCGCGTTTCTGATCGGACTCGCGCTGGCCTTGCGGCGTCCGCGTCACCTGGGGCATGCGTTTCTGCTGTTCATGTTTCTGTTTTGGATCGTGCCATACTCACTGATCGGCGGGAAGTGGTTGCGGTACACGCTTTCGTTGATGCCTTTTGTTTACATGCTCGCGGCGGTTGGAGTAATTGGATTGATTAGGTTTCTGCAAAAACACGGCCCGAAGCGGCTGTTGCAGGTTATGGCGGGGATCGTCGTGCTGTTGTTTGCCGGCGGGCCGGGTTGGATTGCCTTGGCGAATGGACCACATTACGCGCTCTACACGAACGCGCTTGCTGCCGGTAAAGCGGGTTACTTCTTTCCGCACGACGAGTTTTACGACGATGGGTTGCGCGAAGCCATCAGGTTCGTTTGTGATGAAGCACCCAGCGGCGCCACAATGGCCCACGAGACTCCTGCGGTTGCGGGTTATTATCTGGCGCAGTATGGCCGTCAGGATCTAAAGTCGCAGGCGATCTCGTCAGTTGAGTTTGACGTGCGCTCGGCTGGGGGACCGGTTTACGTTATCGTCCAGCAAGGTCGTACGTATTTTGAGAATCGTGAAGAGTTGGATTACGTGCGTCATAACTTCCGGCGCATTCACGAGGTGGCGATCAACGGCGCCAGTGCAGTCGAAGTGTTTGTAAACCAATAATCAGATGAAAAACCGCAAATTCTCGCCTCTCATTCATTCGTTCGTCATTCTCGTTCTTCTTCTTGCAGTCGTTTTCGTCGCGCGGAGTTTCGTGCCCGAGCGGGTGCAGGTAACGATCCTCGGCACCACCGATCTTCACGGCAACATCAACCCGATTGATTACTACACCGACAAAGCGGACAACCGCGGGCTTGCCAAAGTCGCAACGCTCATCAAGCGCATCCGCAAGGAGCAGCCGAACACTTTGCTCGTCGATTCAGGCGACACGATCCAGGGATCGCCGCTCGAGTCGTTTCACAGTCGCAAAAACAACGTGCGCACGGATCCGATGATGCTTGTGATGAACTCTCTTGGGTACGACGCGATGGCGGTTGGAAATCACGAGTACAATTTCGGGCTTAAAGTTTTGGAAAAAGCCCGTGGCGAAGCGAAGTTTCCCTGGCTGTCGGGAAACACCTACGAGAAGGGAACGCAGCGGACACACTACAAGCCGTACATCGTGAAGGAAGTGGCGGGCGTGAAGATCGGCGTTCTGGGGCTGACGACGCCTGGGGTTCCGTACTGGGACAATCCCCCGAACTATGCGGGTCTCGAGTTTCGCGAGCCGGTGGCCGAGGCGCGCAAATGGGTCGCAACTTTGCGATCGCAGGAAAAAGTTGACGTCGTCGTGATCGCGATGCATATGGGACTCGGCGAGGATCTGCGTACCGGGGAAGCGGGTCCCGGACAGATTCCGCACGAGAATGAAGCAGTATCGATCGCGAAAGAAGTGCCGGGAATCGACGTCATCTTCATGGGCCACACGCATCGCGACGTTCCTTCGCTATACATCAACGGAGTTTTGCTCACACAAGCAAATCACTGGGGACGGCACCTGGCGCGGGCTGATGTGTACCTGCAAAAGTCGCCCTCGGGTTGGCGCATTTACGCGAAGTCAGCGCGGACGATCGCCGCTGACGATCGAGTCGAGCCGGATCCGGAGGTCGTAAAACTTGCCGAGCCTTACGATCGGCAGACTCAGGAATGGTTGGCGCGAGTGGTTGCGGAATCGCCGGAGGAGCTGACGGCTGAAGAGGCGCGTTTTCGCGACACGGCGATTCTCGATTTGATCCAGAAGGTGCAACTGGAGGCGGGGAAAGCCGACGTCTCGATGGTGGCGAGTTTCAATCAGAACGCGAGGATTGCGAAGGGGCCGGTGACGGTGCGTGACGTTACCGAACTTTATGTTTATGAGAACACGCTGGTCGTGCTTGAAGTGACAGGACAGCAACTCAAGGAGGCGCTGGAGCATTCCGCGAAGTACTACAACACGTACGAAAGTGGCAAAACGCCACGCGACCTGATCAATGAAAAGATCCCGGCTTACAATTTCGACATCGCCGAAGGTGTTACTTACGACCTCGACATCTCCAAACCGATCGGCAGCCGGATCCAGAACCTTCGGTTCAAGGGCCAGCCGTTGTCGCTGACGCGAAAGCTCCGACTCGCCACTAATAATTATCGAGTCAACGGTGGTGGTGGGTACACGATGTACAAGAACGCCCCAGTTGTTTATCGATCAGGCGAGGAGATACGTGAACTGATCGTCGACTGGCTCGAACGCAACAAGACCATCCCGACGAAACCAAACAACAACTGGCGCATCGTGCCTTGAGCACAAAAAGAAAAACAAAGCGGCAAGAGCGGAGGATCGTATTTGCCGCTTTGTTTTTTAGCGGGCGGGGGGTGAGAAATCAATTGCCCGTCTGCTCATGGACGACCCCGTCAGCTCGTCGCTCATGACCCCGCCGTTTTTCCCCTCAGAAGTGGGACCCCCTTGTTCGTTGTTGATTACTAACGCGGAATTCACTTCAAGATCGCCTCAAAATATTTTGCGGACCTCAGTAAGACTGTTTTATTGACATTTGTTCGGTTGGTACCTATGCTGCGACCGATCTCCGAACCGACGCATGGCGCATTCGCCGCTCCTCATGACCAACCATGGATCGTCTCCTCCGCGCAGAATTACAAGATACTGATTTAGCCTCCAGGTTCGAGCGCATCTACGCTGAATCTCTCCGTATTTGGAACTCCGAACCACTTCCCAAATACACAACGCACGGACGCGATCACATGGAGCAGGTCGAAAAGAACCTCGACGACCTGACGCGTCCGCTCCAGGACTCAAAAAACCCGCTCACCAGGGATGAAATTTTCGTGCTCCTCGCTGGAGCGTGCCTGCACGATGTCGGGATGCATCGCATCGATGATCCCAGGGTTCGCGAGAACCATCCCGTCGCTGCCTATGAAATGATTCTTCACTCTTCGGATCGAGTTCCAAGCGAGCTGAGAGAAGTCACGCTTCCGATAGACGATCGCAACGCGAGGGAGGCAATAGCTAAGATCGCCCGAGGCCACTGGATCGACTATGCGCTACCGTTACCGAAAATCCATTACATCAATGGCAACAAAAGGGGACGTCTTCGATTGTTGGCTTTATTGCTGGCGATGGCCGATCTGCTCGACATGTCCTCCGTTCGCGCGCACTACTTTCGTTCCAGCCACCGGCTTTACGACCTGGAACCGGTATCGGAGTTACACCACGTCAAGCACGAATTGGTAAAAGGCTTTTCGATTGGACCACCAGACAATCAGGTTCCCGGAACTCTCCGATACGATCTCGAATGGAACGACAACGATGGATTGGTGGAGATTGTCAATGGCTGGGTGATGCAATGGTTCAATTCTCAGTGGCGACAATTACATCCGGTGCTATTAGAAGATTCCGGGGGCTCGATTCACTGGACGGAGCCCTGGTCCAAGGTCCTCTTCCACCCACGCGAAGGTCCGGCGACTCCTTTATCCACGGCGGCCCGGCACCTCCTGATGGCTGAACGCGCCGAACAGCTCAGAATCGATCGTGAAGATTTTGCGTCGCATTTTCGTTGGGTTCTTGCGAACAAAGAAGCCGCTGTGTTCCTGTTTCCTGCTGATTCGGACCTCGATTGGCAGCAACTTAGTGACTGGTGCGAAGCATACGCCCGCTCTCGTGATAACTGTCATGTGGCGCGCATCGACGTGCGCGGTAACGCAGTCTTTCAATTTGCCAGCATAGTTGGTCACATCATGAAACAATGGGGCCTAACCATGCCGGTCTGTGCCGATGAAGAGGCGATTGGTTTGTTTGAGAACTGCCTGAGACTCGCGAACAGCCCGGACATCGTAACGATTGTTAACGCTGACGAGGCTAGCCACTCTTCGGTAGCTACTCTTTTAAAGAAGCTAATGAGCCGCGATTCTGCAGCAGCGCGAGTCTGTTTGTTGATTTGTCCAAAGGAGAAAAGATCGTATGAACTCGACAATGTGTTGATCCTCGAGTTTGACGGATCGACGTTTCCACGAGCGGAAGTTGAAGAGTTCCTGCAAAGGAAACATGGATACAGTGCGCAGGAAAGTAGTGTGATCTACCACCGTATGGAGAGAGCTAACGTAACGACGCGACCGGTAGACGTTTACGCGTACATCGAGGATCACTGTACTTAGAGCAACTTTTTTCACTTTCCCTGCTTGCGGGTGACACACGGTAAAAGGAAATTCAAAAAATACTTTTCTTGGTTGTTGGCCATGTCCGGTACCGCAGAACGCTATCTGAAACGGCTTGAAGCCGATCCGCAGGCGCGGCTCGCGTTGCTGGCGTGTTCCGCAGCGTTGCAGATAGACGACGATACTGCCGGTGAGGCCGTCGAACTCGTTGCCAAGACCAATGGTGCTACGCGCGCTCTGGTTACGCGCGTAAAGAAACTGGGCTGCGTTTGGAAAGAGTGGAATGGCTACTGGCATGTAGCTGAAGACGTGCGCCGCGATCTGGTAACTCAGCTTCACCGAGAGCTGCCGGAAACCATCATCATCAAACTACGCGCGCTCCTCGCACGGCGCGCGGACTCTAGATCTACTCACGTCGAGCCGGCGGACCAGGTTTCCGCTCACGAGAAACTATTCGCCAGTCTCGAGGCGGCCTATCATCGCCTCATGGTTCCCGCGACAGCCGAAGAAGGCGCAAATTCGCTGGTCGACCTCTGGCGCCGGTTGCCGCAGGAACCGCGTGCAGCGCTGGCGCGCTCCGTTGATCATCTTGCCGAGGAGGTAACAGAAGTGACCGGCGTGAGTGACTTGCCTGACGCGATCGTTTTTCTGCGAGGCGTAGCAGCTCGGGGACGCGGAGACACTCACACTCAGGAAGCGTATTTCGTCAAACTCTTCCGGGACGCCCGCCACCGTTCTGAACCTGGCTTCGTCCCTGCTAAGAGCGCGCATTTTTTAGGCCTGCTTGTTCAACACCGTAATCCTAAGGGCGCTGAGAAGGCCTTGCGCACTGCCTTCCGATGGATGGACGCGGATCGTGAGCGAGGGCTGATTTGGATCGATCTCGCAAGGTTGATCGCAAAAGACACCGACCGGCAGGACGAAGCATTGCAGGTCTATCAGGAGAGTCTTGAGCTGCTTCCCGCAAAAGACCAGGTAGAGGTTCACCTCGCCATGGCCGCACTGCTGCGACAGGGCGGCGCGAGTCAGTCGTTAGCACAAATGACAGCAAAACAAGTTTCGGCCGTCCACGAGATTCCCGTACCCGAGTCGTTGTTCGACGATGATGAAATGTCGTCCGACCAGTTGCGTGAGCGTGTCGAGATCGACATGTTTCACTTTTGCGTGAGCTATCTCAGCCATCGTGTGCCGGCCAACTCGAGCGAGACGCGAGCCCTGGTTGATGATCTCTACACGCGGTTTTTCAAACCCCGGACCACATGGAAAGACGAGGCAGATTTCTTTGCGTGTGTGGCTCAAATCCTCAGACGCATTCTGCTGGATCGTGCTCGGAAGTATCCGACTCTCAACGTCGAAATCACAAAGAGCAACACGAGTCAGGTGAAGGCGTTAGGCAAACGGCCGAAGCATGATTTTCTGGATCTGGACGAAGCTGTTACGCGTCTGAAAAAGCTCGATCCCGCTCAAGGTCGACTTGTCGAACTCATCTTCTACGCCGGTTTGTCACCAGCGCGGGTGGCGGAGGTGATGAGGATCTCCGAGGCAACCGTGTCGCGGGAGTGGAGGTTCGCAAGAGCATTCCTCAAACGCGAGGTGAGAAGAGCGACGGCTGTTCGTAAGGGAATCAATCTGCCAAGTGTCCTGCTTCCCCGGGAGGGCCTATCATCTGAATTACGATGATTGTCGAAGCGCGTCAACTAATGTCCGCCGCTTTACCAGGAAGGGTTCGCCGATGAATTCGCGTAATACAACAAGCGGAAGAGCGACTCGTTCCTCTGAAGGAATCACTCAACTACTTGAAAAGTGGGGTCGCGGTGACGAGAAGGCATTGGACCGCTTGATGCCACTTGTCTACGACCAGCTCCACCGGCTCGCGACCACCTATCTACGGCGTGAACGACGCGAACACACGCTCCAGCCGACGGCGTTGGTGAACGAGCTGTTTCTGAAGTTTTTCGATCAACGCAGTATGAGTTGGCAGAATCGTGCTCAATTCTTCGGAGTTGCGGCGCAAATGATGAGACGCATCCTCGTAGATCATGCGCGCGCTCATTTTTCGTCCAAACGTGGGGGCGATCGTTTCTGCATATCGCTGAAAAACGTCGCGGCCTTTGGTGCCGAACCGGACGCGGATTTGTTGGAGCTTCACGACCTTCTCAAGCGTCTCGAGGAAATAGACCCGAATCAATCGCGCATTGTCGAGCTAAGGTTTTTTGGGGGGCTGACAATCAAGGAAACGGCGGAGGTGATGAATATTTCGCATGCCACCGTTGAACGGGAATGGAGGACCGCAAAAGCGTTTTTGAAACGCGAACTTGCAAGAACAAGGAAGTCTAATTGAGGGATTTACATCGCCATTTCCGCGTTAATATCAGCGACCTTACAAACGACCCAAGGATCCTCTCAAAGAATCGACATGATCACGCATGAAAGCTGGCGACGAATAAAAGAGATTTTCCAGTCGGCTCAAGAACTTAAGCCAGACGAGCGGCCGGGATTTCTCGCTCAGGCTTGCGGCGACGACGCCTCGCTCCGCGAAGAAGTAGAGGCGTTACTAAAGGCCGACGAGGGTAACGAAGATTTCCTGAGTGCGCCAGCGTATGAATTTGCAGCAGGCATGCTGGCGGATGACACTGAGTTCTCACCCGGTCAGAAGGTAGGTCGTTACACGATTCTGTGTCTGCTCGGCGCCGGTGGAATGGGCCAGATCTATCTGGCTCAGGATCCTCAACTGGGCCGCAAGGTCGCGCTAAAACTTATCTCACCGACGTTTGCGACGGACGTTCGCCGTGTTCAGCGCTTCGAACAGGAAGCCCGAGCAAGTTCTGCTTTGAATCATCCCAACATCTGTGTGATCCATGAGATCGGGATTAACGAGACGGGGCGTCATTTCATCGCCATGGAGCACATCCAGGGGACCACGGTGCGCGATCGATTGACGCGCGGCGGGTTCGATCTGTCGGAAACTTTAAACCTTGCACTTCAGGTCGCCGCTGCTCTCGCGAGTGCTCACGCAAGCGGTATCGTCCACCGCGACATCAAGCCTGAAAACATCATGATTCGTCCCGACGGCTATGTGAAGGTACTCGATTTCGGTTTGGCGAAACTACTCGAGTTCCTTCCCGGCCGTGAAGGTTTGCAGCATGGTTCAACGAAAGTGTTGACTGAGACTGGGACGCTGATGGGAACAGTGAAGTACATGTCGCCCGAGCAGCTGCGCGAAACGGAAGTTGATGAACGCACCGACATCTGGAGTTTGGGTGTCGTGCTTTATGAAATGTTGACGAACACCACACCGTTCGAAGCACGAAGCTCAAGCGACACGATCGCGCAGATTCTTTCGCCTCAGCGCGCGCCGCTGAAGTTCCCTCCGGAAGTGCCCAGACAGATTCAGAGCATCGTAGCCAAGGCGCTGTCGAAAGACGTTGCTGCCAGATATCAAACGATAACCAAGCTGGCTTCTGATTTGAGGAGAGCGCAACGCGAGTGGCAACAAGTGAACGGCGGCGAGTCGGCGCGTCTCTTAAGATATCCGGTGCTGGAGCAGTTAACGCGCCAATATACCCGCATAAAATCGCAAGCAGTTTTCACGGCCGATTTTCTGATGGACGGAATCCGTTCCCACAAGGGAGTCGCGACGTTTGCGGGAGTGGCGGGCGCCCTCATCTTGCTACTCTTTTTGCCGAACCTTCTGCGTCCCGAACCGCCCACTATTTTGGCGATGAACCGGCTCACGCATACGGGCACGACGGTCCAAACGGCGATTTCACCCGACGGCAAGCTCTCCGCACACGCAGAACTAGCCGACGGACTGCAAAGCGTGATGCTGACGTCGACCGCGAACTTTTCGACCAGGGTTGTGGTCCCGCCCGCTGAGGTCAGTTACGTCGGCATCTCATTCTCGCGTGACAGCACCGTGCTTTATTTGACGCGACGAGAGAATGGCAACGCAATTCTTTATCGGATGGCACTGCCCGGCAATTCACTCGTAAAGGTGCTGGAGAATGTTGACAGTCCCATCACTTTTTCTCCGGAGGGGAATCAGTTCTCGTTTGTGCGTCTGAACTCGGCAGCGAGTGAGTACTATCTCATGGTCGCGAATGCAGATGGGTCGAACGAGCGACTGGTGGCCAGTCGGAAAAACGGAGAAACCCTCTCGGTATATGGCGCGGCCTGGTCGCCGGACGGTCGCATCGTTGTTTGTCCCGCTGGAACCTGGCGCGAAGGTTTTCACATGACGTTGATCGCATTCGACGTTAACGACGGACAGGAATATCCGCTGGAAGATCGATCGTGGTTTTCAATACTTCAGGTAGCGTGGCTCGAGGACATGAGCGGCTTAATCATTAGTGCGCGAGAACGGGCCACCAGTTCGCATCAATTGTGGCGGATCGGTTACCCCAATGCGGTTGTCCGGAGATTAACAAACGACCTGTCGGAGTATGAGGGCGTCAGTTTGGCTGGTGAAAGCATCGTCACCGTGCGAACGAACCGCTCCTGGCAAATGTGGGTGAGCAGCGTCGACAATTCTGCACCTCCAGTTCCGATCACCTCCGGAAACGGATTTAGTTACGGCGTAACGTGGACAGCAGCAGGAAAGATTGTGTTTTCATCGATGGCCCAGGAGAAATTGAATTTACTCCAGGTTGACCCCGACGGCTCAAATCAAGTTCAACTTACGCTCAATGTAGGAGACAACTACAATCCAGCAGCTTCGCCGGACGGCCGTTACATCGTGTTCGCATCAAATCGTAATGGAAGCTTCAACATCTGGCGGATTAATAGTGCAGATGGTAGCGAGCCGAAGCAACTGACGTTCTCTGACGGCAACTTTTACCCGTCGGTGTCGCCTGACAACAGATGGGTCGCCTACGATCAACAAACGGACTTGAAACTGAGCATCTGGAGAGTTCCGCTTGAAGGCGGTGAGTCGGAAAAACTGATCGAGGGATATAGGATGCCGGCGTTTGCGCCGAACAATCAGTTGATTGCGGGTCGCTACGATCGCGAATCAGGTACTAGAGATGTTGCGATCTTCCCGTCCCACGGTGGCGACCCGGTGAAGAACGTCGATAAGATTCCGGTAATCGAATGGCAGCGTCCTCAGTGGATCGACGACCACACGCTTAGTTTCATAAGCAACGCCGGCGGTTTCGCAAATATCTGGAGCTACGATCTGGACACCGGCGAGATGAAACAACTGACCAATCTCAACACGGAACAGATCCTGGCATACGCGTGGTCGCCCGACTTCAAACACATTGCATTTCAGCGTGGGATGACGATTAGTGATGTGACGATATTTAAGCCAACGCCTCAACAACAACAGTAGGAAGAAGTCAATTTCGTCCAGCAGTCTGGGCCTCTCACACTGAACCGTGCTTATCTGTAAAGAGAACCGGCAATTGGGGAGAAACATTGCCGGAGAACATCTCTATGATCTAAACGTGACCAGGAACGCCGGGAGAGGTGGGAACCTCGAATCTCGGGCCGACCGGCAAGTCAGACCTTGGATTTCTACGGGGTAGAAGGTGGCGGTACATACAGCGTATCGCCCTCTTCGCGATTCTCCGGATCACAGCCCGGAGGTTTAATGCTGGCGACCTTACCACTAGTGACGTCGGCCTCCTCAATTGCCGCCTTCAATCCTGCCAGTAACTGGTCCCGCACAGGCGGGTGTAACGTCGCAAGTATTTCGTAGATGGCTTTTAACGCTTTGATAAGCTTCCAGTCTACCCGACATAGTTCGCCATTAATTCTTTGTTGTCCATGGTAAATCTCGTAAGTGTAAGTGTACTCCATGAGAAAATCCTCCTAACCGGACACGCCGGCTAATCTGGTGAGTTGTTCAGATGTAGCGCCGAAGAGGTGTTGCCGCTAATGAGGTGTTGCCGCCGCGGTGTAAATGCTACCTGAACTGTTAAGAGTGATGGACTGGCTTTCGCTACAGCTAACAGCAAGCAGGCGGCTGCTGCCGGAGTGGCCTGAAAGTACAAGGCGCCGCTGGTCCAATCCCTCTGGGCAAAGTCGGTTCCTGCCTGCAGCTATAAATGCGGAAAACGGGATGATATTCCCTCAGGATGGAGCAAAAAGCAGAACAGCAACCCGGGGGCGTTGGGTTGCTGTTCTGCTTCGGGGAGACACGCGAGCACGAGCTGTGACAGCAACTCGTCGTTTGATCTGGTACTAGCTGCGCAGCTTTCCCGGCAAACCAGGGCTTCCTTCTCTGGTTTGATTCAAACTGGCTACTCGAGCCCCTTCCAGTGCACCCTCCTGCTTAGCTATTCTCGTGCCATAGCCTGTCGATCGATTTCCCGCGAAATTTATGGCCGTTCAGATCTCTACACGCCCGTGCCTCTATCCGATTGGATAACGTGCCTATCCGATCGGATAGTTATACTTGTTGCTCCAAAACACCCGTGCGCGTAGACTTGCCCGAACAGCCTGGCCGGTCAGCTTTTCAACAACATGAACCCGCGACTAGCAGCGATCGCAGGAAAACTAAAGGGAACGATCTTCCCCATCAACGAAGATACGTTCGTGATCGGGCGCGAGACCGCGGCCAACGTGTGCATCGCCGACGCCTCCGTCTCCCGCCGTCACTCCAAGATCGAGAAGCAGGACAACGGCTATGTAGTCACCGATCTCGAAAGTCTCAACGGCACGTTCATAAACGATCTGCCCGTTAAATCGCGCATTCTTCAGCATGGCGACCGTCTCAGAATCGGTGATTCGCAATTCATCTTCCTGACCGAGGAAGGCGGTAGCGCGTCGAGATCCAGCGAAGTCAATCTCGACGAAGCGCAGGTCGTCAGCGGACCGACGTTGCAGATTCACATCGAGGATGCGGTGTACCTGATGGCGCGCGACCTGAGCGCGTTGATGAAGGTCAGCACCAGTATCAACGCGATCCGCGGCCTCGACGAACTCTTGCAACGCCTCATCGAATTACTTTTCGAAGTGGTACCCGCGCAACGCGGCGCGATCCTGTTGACGACTAACGACTCCCTCGACTCCAGCATCGTGTTCGGCCTCGATCGCATCAACGGAAAAGACAAAGCCGTTAGCGTCAGCCGAACGATCGCGCAGCAGGTGCTGCGAGACGGTGTGGCCCTCATCGCAAACGATCCCGCTACCCAGCCCACACTGTCCTCCGAAAGCCTGATCCAGGCGCGAACGCGTTCAGTGATGTGCGTGCCGCTGGTGATGATCGATCACAAGCTGGGTGTGCTTTATCTCGACACCACATTGGCCGACGATCATTTCAACAAGGACCATCTTCAGCTCGTTACCGCCATCGCCTCCATCGCCGCCGTCGCAATCGAAAACGCGCGCCATTTTGAGTGGCTCCAGAACGAGAACGAACGCCTGCTCGCAGACGTGAACATCGAGCACAACATGGTTGGTGAAGGCCCGGCAATGCAGCGCGTCTACCATTTCATTTCGAAGGTTGCACCGACGGATTCGACGGTTTTGATTGCGGGCGAAAGTGGAACAGGAAAAGAACTCGCAGCACGTGCGATTCATCGCAACAGCAAACGCGCGCAAAAATCGTTCATGGCCGTGAATTGCGCCGCGCTGACCGAAACGCTGCTCGAAACCGAGTTGTTTGGGCACGAGAAGGGAGCCTTCACCGGAGCCTTTTCGCAGAAGAAAGGCAGGCTGGAGATCGCCGACGGCGGAACCGTTTTTCTCGACGAAATCGGCGAACTTTCACCCGCGCTCCAGGTCAAACTCCTGCGCGTGTTGCAGGAACGGGAGTTTGAGCGCGTGGGCGGAACGGCGACGATCAAAGTCGATCTGCGAGTGATTGCCGCAACCAACAAGAACCTCGAGGACGCGATCGAAGCCGGGGAGTTTAGGCAGGATCTGTACTACCGTCTGAACGTCGTGTCGCTGGAAATGCCGGCGCTGCGCGAACGTCGCGACGACATAATGCTGCTCGCGAGTTATTTTGTGGACAAGTACGGCACGCGCTGCAATCGGAAGTTGCTGGGCATTTCAACCGACGCGCGTGAGCGTTTGATGGCTTACGACTGGCCTGGCAACGTACGCGAATTGGAGAACGCGATCGAGCGCGCGATCGTGCTCGGAACGACCGACGTGCTTCTTCCCGAAGATCTGCCTGAGGCCCTGCTCGAGCGGGAGACTTCCGCAGTTCAATCGTCGATGGGTTATCACGAGGCGGTGACGCAAACCAAGAAACAGATCATCCTGAAGGCCATCGAAGAAGCCAAAGGCAACTACACCGAAGCCGCGAAACTGTTGGGTGTTCATCCGAACTATCTTCACCGCTTGATTAGGAATTTGAACCTGCGCGCACAGTTGAAGTCCACCACATGAAAAGGTTTGTTAGTTTTGCGGCCGCCGGACGTGACCTTGCCGAAGAACTTCAGGAATACCGCGCCGCAACTGACACTGTAGTGATGGCGATTGCAACGGGTGGCGTGGCGATCGGCTCGGAATTGGCGCGGCAGATTCAGTTGCCGATCGAATTGTTATTGATTCGTAGGTTGCTGGTGCCAAACGGATCGGCGAAACCGATTTGTGCCGTCAACGTTGCGGGAACGCTCGTGGTCGATCGATCATTGCCGCCACAACCCGCGCCGCCATCAGCCGGCATGGACCACGCGATTGCAGAACGGCTTGCCGAGTTGGACCAGCGAGCGCGCGTTTGTCGTAATAAGCGAGCAGCAACGGACCTCGGTCGAAAGCATGTGATCCTCGTTGATAACGGCATTCACACCGGCTCGACGATGCTGGCGTCGATTGAGGCGCTACGCAGGTTGAAAGTGGCGTCGATCGTTGTTGCGGTTCCAGTTGCGGATCAAAACAGCCGTGTGGCGATCGAACAGGCGGCCGATCGGGTTGTTTGTCTCGAGTGGCCCGAGAAGTTTGGTCATGCGGGTATGTGGTATCAAGAGTTTGTACGACCGACCGACTTGCAGATTCAGGAGTTCTTTACAACACAGAATGCAGGAGTTCATTGATGAGTGAATTTCAGACCGCAGAGGAATTTAGCCAACACCTAAACACGCCGTTTCGTCTCCAGGTCAACGCGCCTAAACCGATCGACCTCACGCTGGTGGCCGTCGAGTCGCGGCCGAGTGAAGCAAAGGAAGAGCAGGGGATGGAGCGTTTCTCGGTCTTCTTTTTAGGCTCGCCGGAGTTTCTGTTGCCGCAGAGTATCTACCGGGTGGCCCATCCGCAGATGGGCGAGTTTGAGCTCTTTCTGGTGGCGGTTGGGAAAGAGACAGATGGGTATCGCTACGAAGCGGTCTACAACTATTACAAATCCAGCGCAACCGGGACTTCTTGAAGTTTTCGTCTTACAGATGTGTCTCCCGCTGGTGCGAGGTCAACACGATCAAGACGGTGCTGTTGGCGACTGACGGGGATCCCATTCCATGTGTTTGTACCCGCCAAGGTCCTCGATAGTTACGAACCCCAACCGCTCATAAAACCGGTGGGCATTGTCGTTGAGCACAAACACCATGTGCCGCAACGGCTTGTTCGCTTGGGTTGCTTCAGTCATCAACTGTCGCAACAGTTGTGTGCCCACTCCGCGATTCTGAAACTGCGGAACGATGGCTATGTCCAACAGCCTGATCTGCTTGTCGTCAACCCCAACCCAGATCCGTCCGGCAGGTACCCCATCCACAAGGATCACGCTATAACGCGCATCAGGATAGCGTTGCTTGTACTCCTCTTCTTGCCTTTCGAACTGCCAGCGAACGAAGGCTTCTTTCTGCCCTTCGTCCCAGGCGACCTGGGCCAATTCCTGCGCGCGGGTGCCGCCGTAGACGGCAACTAAAAATTCCCTGTCAGCGGGCGTCACTGGGCGTAACGACACGTCGACAGGGGCATCTGTAGTGCCTGCATCAGTCATGTGGTGAAACGGGCGATCCAACCTGGACCAAGTGGCCCATCGCTCCCGATCTCCTTACTTAACGTGATTGATCACGGCCTCGTAAAAGAGATCGTCGTCTATCTTGTGCTTTGTCAGGAACAAGTCAAACTCGCCGAGCGCCGGATGCCTAATAGTATGGATTGAAGTGAACGGCGGCAACTCGTCGGAAGCCTTGAATGTCAACGTGAAAGACTTCGATTCGCGTGTACGGCTCGTCAGCTTGTTCGATGGTTTATAGCCCTGGAGCTTGATCAGTTTGAGTTCAATCATTTCGCCCCGTGCGTTGGGGGCCTGAAAGATGCCGTCAACGTATGGTTTGAAAGTTTCTTCGACGAAGAGAAAAACAGGGTCCTTTTGGGCCTCAATAGGGATTTCGAGTTGAGTACTGGGAGTTACCCGACCTTGTCCCTGGGTGGTTTGACCAAATCCGACGCGGGAGGCGCCTAGCAGTAAGCCAACAGAGAGAGCGGAACGCAGTCCATCCCTCAGGAAGGCGCGACGTGATTGCGGCATTAGTTTGTCTCCTGGACCGTAAAGGTAAGTGCTCTCGGACGCTAGTCTATATGCGGTTATTCGTACCTGCCAAGGAAATCTCGTAGGAAAGTCGTTGTTTTTGGAAGGATCTTCGAAAGACCTCGGGACCGCAGAACGGCCCCCGAAGACCTTAAACAATCAATACGGACGGGATTCCAGAAAATTCGAAGCCGGCCGCGAACAACTTTTTTCAGGTTGGACCAACTGTCATGGTGATCTTCAGGAAAAGTTCTCGCGTTATTAGGCGTAGAGAATCCAACGCACGGCCGTGAGTCGGATTGAAGCAGGCCAATTGGGGCTGTGATTTGGCGGTGACCGGAAAGGATGAGCTTTTGCGGAGATGCGTCTCTCCGTAGTTCTACGGGGCAAGATTTCTTGCTTGTAATTCCGACGGACGCAAGCTAGAATCCCCCACGCTTCAGAATTGAAAGCTCATCAGTCTCCACAAGCAGGAATCTACAAGTCATTCCTCCCGATCCTTTTCCCACTTGCTGAGAATCGCTCGGGGCCAATGTCGAGACACGACTCAACTCTTTTGCCACGTGCGTGAAATCTAACCATCTTCAAGTTCCTAGGAGGAGAAATGTCGGAACCTTTCCTTAGTGAAATCAAGATTGTCTCCTTTAACTTCCCCCCAAAGGGATGGGCGCTCTGTAACGGTCAACTCCTGCCGATCAATCAAAATCAGGCGTTGTTCGCCTTGCTTGGTACTACCTACGGCGGCAACGGACAGACCAACTTCGCTTTGCCAAACCTCCGCGGCCGGACGCCAATTCACATGGGCAGCGGCCACACACTCGGCGAGGCGGCAGGCTCTACAGCGGTAACGATCACCCAGCAAACGATGCCTCAGCACATTCACTTCGCCCAGGGCTCGTCTAACGGCGGCGATTCACCGACAGCAGCAAATAATTTGTTGGCGAGTGCGCTCAACGTTTATCGGCAAGCCGATAACCTGACGGCGCTCGAACCCACGTCGCTGACGAACATCGGCGGCAGCCAGCCGCACAACAACATGATGCCGTACCTGGTGCTGAACTTTATCATCGCGCTTCAGGGTATCTTTCCGTCCAGAAACTAAAAGGAGAAACCCCAATGCCTGAACCCTATGTTGGAGAGATCAGAATGTTTGCGGGCAATTTCGCCCCCAACGGCTGGATGTTTTGCGAGGGCCAGACACTGCCAATCGCAGAGAACGAAGTGCTCTTCCAGCTAATCGGAACTACCTACGGCGGCGACGGACAAGAGACCTTCAATTTGCCGAATCTCGCCAGTCGCGTACCTATTCACATGGGCGCTGGACCAGACGGAACGACCTATCAGCTCGGCGAGATGGCCGGTACGGAACAGGAAACGCTGACCGTAAATCAGATTCCGATTCACACCCATCCACTACTTGCGTCGACCGCTGTTGGCACCAGCAACACCGCCTCCGGGAACGTGACCTCCCAATCCGTCTCGGTAAAGATGTACGTTGCTGAACAGCCGACCGCGAGCATGAACCCGAATGCAGTCTCGCCCGCTGGTGGGAGCCAGCCCCACGAGAACTGCCAGCCGTTCCTGTGCATCAACTTCATCATTTCGCTCTTCGGGGTGTTCCCCAGCCAAACGTAAAAGGAGAACAACATGTCTGACCAGTTTGTCGCTGAAATCCGAATTTTCCCGTTCAACTTTCCGCCGACAGGTTGGGCCTTTTGCGACGGCCAGTTGATGCCTATTTCACAAAACACCGCTCTCTTTGCGTTGCTGGGCACCACTTACGGTGGCGACGGAAAGTCAACTTTCGCTTTGCCCGACATGCAGGGCAATACACCGATGCAACCCGGACAGGGCCAGGGTCTCTCGTTGCGCGATCTGGGCGAGATGGGCGGCTCTGAAAACGTGACCCTGCTAATCAGCGAAATACCCGTCCATACACATGCCCTTCGCGTGTCCGCGGAAATATCTGACGTCCAGATACCGTCCGCGTCCACCGCTCTGGGCCGTTCAGGCGGCGGCAGTGCCTACACGGCGACCGTCGCGAATATTGTGCAGTTGGCTCCGCAGGCGCTCTCCCCGGCTGGGGGAAGTTTGCCGCACAACAACATGCAGCCGTACTTGACACTGAATTTCTGTATTGCGCTTCAGGGAATTTTCCCGCAAAGGCCCTAGTAGTTGAAGGCAGTATCTATCCTTTGCGCGTGCGGTAAAAAACTGCTCGCTGTGGCCAATTCTGCGCTAGAATGGCGGCAACTATCCCGCCGCCATCTGGCGGCATTAAAAAAGCAAGGCAATTACAACTCTAAAGGTCTAAAAGCCTAGCGTTCCTTGAACCCCAAACCTCGACCAGCGAATCGTTCCATGCGACCAGCGTGAGCCGACTGCCCTATCCGATTCCAGGCGAGATAGCCGAACCCAGGAGACACGTATGAAATCCCGAATCTCACTATACCTCTGTAGGCGTAATGTCTATGCGCTGACTGCCTGCCTACTGACATTCTCGCTAATCACTATGCCGTTCGTGCAAATCACGATTGCGTCGTCAGGCGCAGAGCGGCAGGTCGGCAATAATAACTCAGACTCGCGCGTGACAATCTCAACAGAGAAGCAGAACTATCGCGCGAATCCGAACGCTCCACTCCCAGCCCCAGCACCGGAGCCAATGGTCCCTTCGATCACGGCGACGAAGGTCGACGCGCTGATCAGCGACGATGGCGACGGTAAAGCCGATCCCGGTGGAACCGAGAAGATCGAGTACACCGTCACGATCACCAACAACGGCACCGATGCTGCTGACGTGGTGTTCTCTGACGATATCGATGCCCACACGACGCTCGTCAACGGCACGCTCAACACGCAGCCCATTGCCGATCCGGATACATACGCGGCAAGCGGCAACATCGCGATCTCCAAGGCTGCCCCAGGCGTCCTCGCAAACGACCGCGACCCGGACACCGGAGATGCTACGGGACTGACAGTAACGAAAGTCCAGGGTGTGGGCGCGAACGTCGGCGCCGCCACCGATACCACTGCGAGCGGTCGCGGCGGTGTTAAAGGTTCGGTAACTTTGAACAGCGACGGCGGATTCACCTATGAACCACCGCCGGGATTTGAAGGCGCTGACTCGTTCACCTACGAAATCAGTGACGGCACGAAAACCGACACCGCTACTGTCACAGTTAACATCAGCGGTATGGTTTGGTTCATCAGCAATAACGCGGGCGGATCAAATCGTGGAACATTCAGTAACCCGTTCACCACGATTGCTTCGTTCAATACAGCGAACGCGGCCAGTGGTGTAGCACCGGATCCGAAGAACGGCGACATCATCTCCCTGCGCCTTGGAACCGGCACCTACTCGGAAACCGACGGCGTCAATCTCCGCGCGCAGCAGAAACTGATAGGTAACGCGGTCCAATTCAACACCGTCTTTTCGGCAGCTGCCGACAGCATTGCCGCGTACACCACATTCGCGGGTGCGACCACCGTCGCTCCCGTCGTTTCGACTTCGGGCGGCAATGGTGTTGACCTTTCAACTGACAACCACGTCCGCGGTTTGAACGTTAACAACACTCCCGGCTTCTTCAAGATCAACGGCGGCGCAGTCGGCTCGCCTGTTATCAACACAATGAATCTCACGGGGACGGGTGGCGCTCTGAGCGTGCTTATTAGCGGCAATTTTGGCGCAAACGTTTCTTTCGGTACGCTGGAATCCACAAGCTCTCCGGGCCCGAACCTTAACCTCAATAGCGTTACTGGCGCGCTGGGCATCACTTCGGGTGGCGCAGGGTTTTCTGGCAGTGCTGCGACCTTTGTTGCCGTGAACGTAAACGGTGGCACCGTAGCCTTCACATACCCGGGCAATGTGGCGAAGATTAATGATGGCTCGCTCGTCTCAATTTCAGGGGGCCACAACACGGGAACGATAACATTTACAGGAACACTGTCCGCCTCGGCGGGCGACGGTCTTCAATTCAATAACGCCGACGGAACCTACAACTTTAATGGGGCCACTACGCTCAACGGAGGGAATGCCGGCATCGATATTCTCAACGGCTCCAGTGGTACCTTCAACTTCTCGGCTTCGACCAGCATCACCAGCCCGACAGGGACAGCCTTTAACGTCGCCTCTTCACCTGGAAATCCGACCGTTACCTACTCAGGTTCGATCACGCACAACACCGCCGGTCAACGCGCCGTCAACGTCGATGGCACGACGGGTGGTTCCGTTAGTATTGCAACCGTCACCGCGGGTTCGATCGCAGGCGGCGTTGGTAACACCGGCGTCAATATCAACAACGCAGGCGGTAGTGTAACGATCACGACGCTGAACCTCGGCACCAGCGGCACGCGCATGACCGCGCAGGCCGTAACGATCGCCGGTGGTGCAGGAGCGAAAACTTTCACCACGGTCAGCATCTTCACGACCGGTACTGCTCAAGGTATCGTCTCCACAACCAGCACCGGTTCGATCACTATCGGCGCCGGTACAGTCGACACAGCCGGCGCTGCCGCTCTCAATCTCGCGGGCACCAGCAACGCCAGCCGAACTCCACTGAACATTCAGCTTCAGCAAGTAAAGACTACGGGCGGTGCATCCGGTATCGTTCTTTCAAACACGTCCGCCACGGGCAGCCCTGGCGGCTTTCGTATTTTGGGTTCAGGCGGAACCTGCACCAACGCCTCGACCGCAGGTTGCTCGGGCGGTGAAATCGCCAGCACAACCGGCGCCGACAGCACCACGCTGAGTGCCGGCTCAGGCATTCACATGACAAATGTCGATACCGTCGTGCTGACGCGGATGCACATCCACGATCATCAGAACTACGGTATCCGCGGCGTCAACGTTAACGGCTTCACGCTCGATACGAGCGTCATCAAGGGCGTCAATGGTACCAACCCAGGTGGTCCATTCTCAGACGGCAGTGTTGTATTCGACGGAACGGGCGCTGCCGTCGCGCAGGGCCTCGTCGGCTCCGCGTCCATCACCAACAGCGACATTCGCGGTGGACGCAGTGACAACCTTCGCATCGATAACGATGCCGGTACACTGAACCTGACCATCACGGGCAGCACTTTCCGCGACACCACCGACGCTGCCGACGCGAACGACAACATCTTCATCGAGTTCGGCAATACCGCGACAGGTTTCGTCAGCATCACCGGGTCGACGTTCGGCGAAACCTCTGGCGACCACATCCAGGGCAACCTGATTAACACGGCGATCGGACACTTTACGATTACGGGTAACACGTTCACCGGCATTGGCAGCGCCAAGCCGGGAACGCGTTTCGGTATGGGTATCCTGATCGCTGGCGGACAATGGACCGGCACCTGCCGTTACAACATCTCGAACAACACCATGTCCGGCACGCGCCAGGGCCACGCGATTCACACGAACAAGGGTGGACCAGGCGGCGGCACGATGGAAGGCACGATCTCCAACAACACGATCGGCGTCGCAGCCAACGCGGAATCCGGTGCGTCGGAGTCTTCCGGCATCACGGTGGCTTCGCGCGGCAACGCCGGCATCCACCGGGCCGTTGTTTCCGGCAACACGATTCACCAAACGGACGAGATGGGCATCAACCTCGAGTTGGGTGAAGACGGCGGCGTGCAGAACAACGCCGATGCGGGCGCAACCAGCGGTTCGGCTGCGGGGCTCCAGGTAACCGTCATCAACAACACTATCGACACCCCCGGACCGAACGCGCTGCACGGTATCCACCTCAACAGCGGCGTCCTGCCCGGTGACAACAATTTGGGCTGCGCCGACATCGGCGGTGGCACGGCCGCCTTGCGAAACCACGTCACGGCCGGCGCAAACGAGGGCAATGGCGGATCCGACATCCGTCCACGCCAGCGCCAGGCCACGCGCGTCGAGTTGCCCGGATATGGTGGTACCGCTTTTGACAATACAGCGGTCCAAAACTACATATCCGGCCGCAATGACCTGACGACGGTTGCCGCGACCAATAGCAATGCTGCTGGTACGGTTAACGACGGCTTTTTCAACACCGCGGGTGGTGCAGCTTGCGCTCAGCCGACCGCACCGACATTGCCGTCCGGACCGCTGATGTCCAGCAACGGTTCTTCCATGAAGTCTGACGCCGTCGCCTCGGTTACAGTCAAAGCAGACACCGCGACAGCCGTTTCCAACGAGCCGTCACTGTTTGCTCGCGCCATGACCGGTCTGGTGAATTTCGCCAGCAGCGTCGTTGCGATGGTCGAGCCAACTGCTCACGCGAGCAGCGAGACTGTGCGAGTCGAGCCAGCTGCACCGGCAACGGTCAGCGTGGTCCAAGCCTCGCAACTGAGAGCGGCACCTGTAGCTTCCAACGTTGGACGTCAGAAGTTAACAGTCAAACCGGCGAACAACAGAAGCAGGACCAACAGTCATCACGCGACCCTGCGCAGTCCGCGGGCCATGATGGCCGCGGCGATGTCCGGCGAGAACGTTTCCGTAACCATTGGGACGTTGCGCGCAGGCGACAGCGTCACAATCACCTTCCAGGTAACGGTTGACGATCCACCGAACCTGACACTGCTCAATCCGCCGCGCGTCAGAAACCAGGGCACGGTCTCGGGCTCGAACTTCACGAGCGTGCTTACGGACGACACTGCGGCCGTTGGCGCCGCTGATCCAACAGACACGGAAGTCGATCTTTTCAACACGACGACTTCGTTGGTGTCTGACATCAACCCGTCGAACTTCGGCGACACGGTGACCTTTACGGCCACAGTTGCGGAAGATCCGACACAGCCTTCAGCGGATCCCAGCGGTACGGTCGACTTCATCGATACGTCCAACGGCGACGCTGTGGTCTGCGACGACGTGGCGCTCGCATCAGGTCAGGCCCAATGCCAGACTTCGACACTGACGTCCGGCACGCACAACATTCGCGCCGATTACTCAGGCGATGGCAACTTCGATCCATCGATGAGCAACGTCGTCGCGCAGGTTGTGAATGCTTGTAGTCAGGATCCAATCGTGACGACCACGGCCGACGACGGCGCGGGTTCGTTGCGTGAGGCGCTGGCGGATGTCTGTACCGGCGACACCATCACCTTCGACATCGCAGGCGATGGCCCGCACACAATCTTGTTGACAACTGGCGAGCTTCAGGTCGCCAAGAACGTCACCGTCCACAACAACAGCGGCGAAAGCATCACGGTCAGCGGTAACAACGCCAGCCGTGCGTTCAACATCAACTCCGGCACGACCGCCGCCATTATCGGTCTTACGATTAGCGGCGGTGCGGCTACTGACGGTGCGGGCATCATCAACGATGGCACACTGACAGTCGCTAACTCGACGCTGACTGGCAACGCAGCCTCAGCGGATGGCGGCGCAATCGCCACTACCGCGACAAGCACGAGCCTGACGCTCATCAACACGACGATCAGCGGCAACAGCGCGGCTGGCAGTGGCGGTGGCGTCATCGTCCTCGGCGGAATAGCCACCAGCGTCAACAGCACGATCACCAATAACGTAGCCGACTCGGACAACAATGCCGCAGGCTCCGGTGGTGGTATTCGTGCTGACGCAGGAACCACCACGCTCAAGAACACCATCGTCGCCGGCAACTTCAACGAAGACGGCCCGACGGATGCGGCCGACGACATCAGCGGTACCGTTGATGTGGCCAGCTCGTTCAACTTGATCGGAACCGGCGGAGCTGGTGGCCTGACAAACGGAGTCAACAACAACCAGGTTGGCGTGGCGGACGCCGGACTTGGATCACTCGCCAACAACGGCGGCACGACTCAGACGCACGCATTATTGCCGACGAGCGTGGCTGTCGAAGCGGGCAGTAACGCTAACTTGCCGGCCGACACGTTTGACCTCGACGGCGACGTCAACACGGCTGAAACCCTGCCGGTCGATCAGCGTGGCACAGGCTTCCCGCGTGTTGCAGACTCGCAGGACGTGGATGCCGTTCAAACGGTCGACATCGGCGCGTTCGAGTTGCATCCGTCGGTCGAAGACATCGCCGACAAGAGCGTGGCTGAGGACACGTTGCTCAGCTTCAGCTTCAACCTCGGCGATGGCACCGGATCCCTGATCGCTTCGGTCACGGCTACATCCGACAACGCAGCGCTGATTCCGAATGCGAACATCAGCGTCACCGGTACTGGTTCGACGCGTACGCTCGATATCACGCCGGCGGCCAATGCCAACAGCCCGTCTGACGGCACGGCGACGATCACCGTTACCGTAACCGCCACCAACGGTCGCACCGCCACTGACACGTTTGTAGTGACGGTGACTGAAGTCAACGACAATCCAGTCGCAGGCGACGACACGTTGACCGCGATTGACGAAGACTCCGGAACACGCGTCATTCCGTTTGCCGATCTACTGGCGAACGACAGCGCGGGACCGGCGAACGAGAACGGCCAAACCCTGAATATCACCAACGTGAGCAATCCTGTTGGTGGTACGGTTGCTATAAACGGCACGAACGTCGAGTTCACGCCGACGGCCAACTTCTTCGGATCCGCCAGCTTCGATTACACAGTCACGGACAACGGCACCACCAACGCCGTATCGGACCCGAAGTCTGATACCGGATCGGTGAGCTTCACGATCAATGCGATCAACGATCCGCCGTCGTTCACGATTGCCGCCGATCCACCGGCGAGTAACGAAGATGGTGGTCCACAGACGGTCCTGAATTTCGCGACCGATATCTCGGCTGGACCAAATGAGACTGGTCAGGTCCTGACCTTTAACATCACTCCGAACGGATCGACTGGAACGCTCACGTTCTCGAGCGGCCCCGCGATCGACGCAACAACAGGCACGCTTACTTACACGGCAACCGGAGACACGAACGGCACCGCGACCTTCGACGTGACTCTGAGTGACGACGGCAGCAACGTGCCGCCCAACTCAAACACGTCAGCCGCGCAGTCGTTCACGATCACGGTCAACGCGCAGAACGATAATCCGGTTGTCACCACGACGGGCGGCAATCTCTTGTACACCGAGAACGATGCGGCAACCGCGATCGATCCTGGCGTGACGGTTACGGACGGCGATAGCCCGAACCTCGTCGGTGCAACGGTAGCGATTACGGCGGGCTTCGTGAGTGCTCAGGACACCCTTGGCTTCATGAACCAGCTTGGAATCACCGGCATCTACAACAGCGGTACGGGCGTGCTGACGCTCAGCGGTACGGCTTCAGTCGCCAACTACCAGACGGCGCTGCGTTCAGTGACTTATCAGAACAGCAGCGACAACCCGACGTTAACACGCACGGTGACCTTCACCGCGGACGATGGCGTCGGCACCGGTTCGGGAACTCGCGGCATTTCTATCACTGCCGTGAACGACGCGCCGATTAATACGGTGCCGGGTCCGCAAGGTACTAACCAGAACACCCCGTTGATCTTCTCGAGCGGTAACGGTAACCAAATTTCGGTTGCTGATGCCGATGCGGGTACGGCCGACATTCGGGTAACGTTGACCGCCACCAACGGCACGGTGACACTCGCTACCACAGCGGGTCTAAGCTTCAGCGCCGGTGATGGCACGGCCGACATTACGATGACGTTCGACGGTACGCTGACCGAAGTTAATACCGCGATGAACGGTATGAACTTCACGCCCGACGCGGGCTTCAGCGGCGCAGCCAGTTTGACGATCACTTCCAACGACCTGGGCAACAGCGGAACGGGTGGTCCACTATCCGACACCGATGTTGTGAACATTCAGGTCGCGACGAACATCAGCATCCAGGATGCGCAACTCGTTGAACCTGAATCCGGATCAGCCAATATGCTCTTCACGGTGACGCTGAGTGCGCCGGCACCTGCCGGTGGCGCGTCGGTGGACTTCACCACGGTACAAGAGGCCCCGGCGCTAAACCACGCAACAGCGGGTGATGATTACACCACCACCTCTGGGACGGTTAACTTCGCAGCGGGCGAACAGGTCAAGACGATCGCGGTACCCATCTTGTCCGACAGCAAGAAGAACGAAGCCAACGAAACGTTCCTCGTCGTGCTGTCGAACCCAATGAACGCCACGATCGCTGACGGCACCGCAACCGGCACCATCCTAGTTGTGAACCAGGCGGGCACGATCCTGATCAAGGAACTGCGCACGAGTGGACCAGCCGGTGCGGGTGACGATTTTGTTGAGATTTACAACAACACCGACACAGCGCATACCGTGAATGGCGCCTCCGGCGGTTACGGCCTGTTCAAGATGGGCGCGAGCTGCGGAGACACGCCAATTCTCATCGGCGTGATTCCCAACGGTACGGTCATTCCTGCGCGCGGCCATTACCTGTTCGTCGGGTCGGCTTACAGCCTGGCGAACTACGGTGGCACTGGTGCGGCGGCCGGCGATCAAACGCTGACGTCAGACATCGAGGACGACCGGAACGTCGGTATCTTCAGCACGGCGTCCCTGGCTGGTCTCTCGACTGTAACTCGGTTTGATGCGGTCGGCTTCGGCAGCAATACGGGTGGCACTTGCGACCTGTTGCGCGAGGGTCCAACCCTGGCGCCTCTCAGCGGCAGCGTGCTGGAATACAGCTACTTCCGCGATGAGTGCGGCAAGAAAGGAAACCCGGCTCAGTTTGGTGCATGTCCGACGGGCGGCTTTGTGAAGGATTCGAATAGCAATGGCGATGACTTCATCTTTGTCGACACCCAGGCCACGATGACACCCGCGGGTCAGCGTTTGGGAGCGCCAGGTCCTGAGAATCTGGGCAGTCCGCGCTTTAACCTATCGATTGCAGCGTTGCTGCTCGACAACACGAAGGGATCGACTGCGTCGCCAAACCGCGTTCGTGACACGACCGCGATTGGGCCGAACGCGGCGAACGGTACGTTGTCGATTAGACGACGCTTCGTCAATAACACAGGAGCGCCAGTCACTCGGCTGCGGTTCCGCGTCGTCGATATCAGTGCCTTCCCGGTCTCGAATCCAATCGCTGACCTGAGGGTGTTGAGCTCGATGGCTATCACGGTTACGGGCGTGCAGGATTCGGCAACGTGTCTTGCGTCGAATGGTTCGGCGACGACGCCTTGCACCGTGACTGTAGAGGGAACAACGCTGGAGACGCCGCCGGCACAACCGCTGGGCGGAGCGCTTAACAGCAGTCTCAATGCGGGAACGATCTTCCTGGCTCAGCCTTTGGCGCCGGGAGCAAGCATCAACCTGCAATTCCTCCTGGGCGTCCAGAACACTGGTTCGTTCAAGTTCTTCTTCAACATCGAGGCGCTGCCGTAAGTTTTCCGACAGCCACTCCTTAGACAAAAGAGGTCACCAGAGTTTCTCTGGTGACCTCTTTTAAATTTCAGATCTGAGATCTCAG
>CBFGMX010000036.1:0-36433 GCA_965649955.1 uncultured bacterium | reverse complement strand
GAAGACGCGTTGCTGGCGGAGGCGTTGACGACGCAGGGTCTCGTGCTTTGCCGCCTCGACCATAAACAGGAGGCGAAGCCCATTATCGAACGCGCACGCCGCGTCGCGGAGCGCTGCGGAGACCGCGAGAGTGCCGGAAGGGCGCTGCTGATCCTCATCGAAGAGATGTGCGATCAGTTGCCGGATGATGAGCGGCGGGAGATCGGAGCACAGGCCAACCAACTGCTCGCAAATTCCCAGCAACATGCAACCAGAGAACGCCTACGCAAGTGCCTCGAAAAAATCGCCGAGGCGCACACACGCCACGTCGCCCAACGCGAACAGGAGATACATGCCCAAAAAATGGCCGCCCTCGGAGAACTCTCCTTCGGCGTCGCACACAACGTCAACAACACACTCACCGGCATCCTCGGCCGCGCCCAACTGATCCTCCGCAACAGCAACGACCCCGCAAAAGTCGAAGCGGGCCTCGATCTGATCATCAAGAGCGCCGAAGACGGAGCCCACATCATCCGCCGCATACAGGACTTCGCTCGCCAACGCCCAAGCCGCGAATTCGAAACGATCTCAGTTGCCGAACTGCTCAAGGACGCCTGCGAAATGACCCGGCCGCGCTGGGAGTCGCGCTCCGAATTCGCCCCAATCCGTTTCGCACTTCACGCCGATTGCCAGGCGTTCATCCAGGGCGACCCCGTCGAACTGCGCGAAGTGCTCGTGAACATGATCTACAACGCAGTCGACGCGATGCCGTCCGGCGGCGAAGTACGCGTCTCCACGCAGGAAACTCGTGAACGCGTCCTGCTATGCATTACCGACACCGGCACCGGTATGACTCCCGAAGTGAAGCAACGACTGTTCGACCCGTTCTTCACCACCAAGGGAAAAGCCGGTACGGGAATGGGGCTCGCCGTCAGTTTCGGTATCATCCGCCGGCACGAAGGTTCGATCGAAGTCGATAGCGAACCCGGACGTGGTACAACGTTTAAGATTTCGCTGCCGAAAGTCACCCCAACCACAACGACCGCTGAGCAAAATCTCGTTATTGCCGGCACCGCGACGTCTGAAGACAAAATGCGCGTGCTGGTAGTCGACGACGAAACGCACGTGCGCGAAGTCCTGATCGAAGCACTCGAATCCGAAGGTTGCGAAGTGATCTCGGCGCCGAGTGGTGAAGTCGCGCTGGCGCTATTTGATCAATACGAAGGCAGGTTTGACGCCGTGTTCACGGACATCGGCATGCCGGAGATGAGCGGTTGGGAGCTGGTGACGGAAATCCGCGAACGTTCGAAGAGCATCCCGCTCGCGATCGTGAGCGGCTGGGCGGACGCGATCAGCGTTCAAACCAGAAACGCCGTGAATGCGGACTGGGTAGTCGCGAAACCCTTCGATATCAACAAGATTTCGAATATCGCGCAGGAAATTGCGCAACGAAAAACCGGTCGTGTAGTAGCGAAATCCTCGAAGAACGCAGATTCTCAGGCGCTGACGCTCAGTTCGTGACGCTCGAGCTTCAGGTATAGACCACGACGCGTAAGACCCAACTCCCGCGCTGCACGCGATATATTCCCACCATGACGCCGCAAAGCATCGGCGATCATCCGGCGCTCAACTTCCGCCAGTGCCTCAGCAAGCGTTCCCGTACTCTGCAGATTGGACGACGACGGCATGGCCGCGATCGACGCCGCTGACGGCGCAGTCGGCGATGACGTGCGTTTCAGCTCCGGCGAAAGCTGCTCCGGAGTGATTACTGCCCCATCCTCCGCACGCGCGACTGTGCGCTGAATCTCGTTGCACAGTTGCCGCACGTTGCCCGGCCAGTCGCTAACCATCAGCAGGTCCACGGCCTGCGGCGTGATCTGAATGTCCTTTCGACCAAACTTCGCCGAATAATGATTCACGTAATAGTTAACGATCGTTGGGATTTCCGACCGGCGCTCACGCAACGGGGGCACGCGCAAACGAATCACGTTGAGACGGTAATAAAGGTCCTCACGGAAACGACCCTGCGCCACCATTTCTTCCAAATCTGTGTTAGTCGCCGCAATAATGCGTACATCGACTTTGCTCGGTCGTTGCTCACCGAGCGGTTGAATCTCGCCTTCCTGAAGAAAGCGCAGCAACTTGGGTTGCACGTCGAGCGGAAGGTCACCAACTTCGTCAAGGAACAGCGTTCCGCCCGCAGCCGTGCGAATCACACCCTGCGAATCTGAAACAGCACCCGTAAACGCGCCCCGCCGGTATCCAAACAGATAACCTTCGGACAATTCCTTCGGCACAGCCGTACAGTTGAACGGTACAAATACTTTCGCCCGCCGCGACGAAATCGCGTGGATCGCTCGCGCCACCAACTCCTTGCCCGTTCCCGATTCGCCCGTCACCAACACCGTCACATCCGAAGAACGAATCTTATGGACCTCTTCCACCAACTGCGTCATCGCCGGACTCGAATGAATAAATCCAGGCATCAAACTTGTGCCTGCCAACTCATCGGCATTCTCGTGTCCGCCACTCTTGCTTGCACCCGCGCGCAACGCACAAACGTCCATACCCAGTTCGACGACGCGAAGCAACGGCTCCAGCGCAATGCCCTTGGGCAACGTCGAACGATTTCGCGGCGCCAGATACATCAACGCCGGCGGCGCGTTTGACGACTTCAGCACGATCAATTCGACGTCGTGTTTCCGCGAATACTTCTGCCGCTCCGCGTCGTCGCGAAGCGCGTCGATGTCAACGGCGATCTTGACACTGTCAGCAGGCGTACAACCCATCGCCACCACCACGCGCGGTTCCTGGTGTTCGCCACGCTCGGTGATGATCACACGCTGCGCTCCCGTTTCCTGACGCATGACCGCCGCCAACTCGCGCAGCAATAGTTCCCGCGACGCAACTGCCTCCGCCAGACGCAATGTCAACAGTTGTGTCAGCGCCGACTGCTCCTGCGAGCGTTCCGGCGTCGCCCGGGCGAGATCTTTCAATTCCTCTTCCGCGCGCGCCAGATCGATCTTCGCACCCAGTTCACGGAAGGTATTCAAAGCGCGACTAAGGTGTTCGCCCGCACGCTCCGGCAGTATTTTCGTGTACGCGCGGCCCAGTTCAAGGTGCGCACGCGCAGCGCGATAGCGATCACCGAGCATGTCGAAGATCGAAACGCTGCTCCCGAAATGTTGCGCAGCAGCGCTGGCATCGCCGCGCACCATGTTCAGCATTCCGTTCAGACGGTGCGATTCGCCGGTGAAACTGAGATCGGTAGCCGAATCAGTAGTTGCTTCGCTTACTCGCTGCAACTCCGTGGCGCAATCGTCGAATTTTGCCATCTGGAGATGGGCCTCAGCAGCAATGAGCCGCGATTCGCAAATTGCCTGGCGATCTCCAATCTGTTCAGCCAGCGCAAGTGCCTCTTTAGCTTTAGCCAACGCGGTCGCCGGATCCTCAATCGCGAGACAACAGCGTCCGAGGGTCCGCAACGCCTGGGCCGCGTACCACTTGTTGCCGTTATCAGTAGCCAGTGCAACGGCCTGGGTCAGATACTCTTTCGCCGTATCGAGATCGCCGCGAAGCATGTGCAGTTCGCCCAATGAATCGAGGATCATCGGGACTTTTGCGCCACGCTCATCAACCTCTTTCGCCAATGAAAGCGCACGCTCCAATGCTTCCTGCGCACGGTCCCACTGGCCTATCAGAATCAGGTTGATACCGAGGTTGTTGTAACCGTCGGCGGCGTTCGTTTTGTGGTCCGTTCGCTCGTAGTAGGTGATCGCCTTCTTGAGGTGATCGATGCCTTCCTGCGGTCGTTTCAGAAACCAACAAGCGCCGGCCATGTTCGCGTAAGTGCGGCCAAGCAGGTGCGCGGCCGGACGATCGCCAATCAGCTTCAGCGCCTGTTCAAGATTCTCGAGTCCGGATTCGTAATTGCCTTCGTGAATATCAGCGACGCCCACTCCAAAGTACGAATCGGCAAGCCCGCGCCATTCTCCACTCTGGCGGAAGCTCTCTAAAGCACGCTGCGCAAAGTCGCGCGCGATCGGATACTCACTGATGCTGCGATAGGTTCGCGAAAGTGCGGCATAGATAGGACCGAGGTTTACAGAGCCACTCTCCGCATAATCGCGCAAGGTCGCCTGCAACATCGCGATCGCTTTTGGATGATCGCCGTTGTAGTTGTAGCCGAGTCCAATCTGCACGCGCAGATAGCTGATCGTTTGCGGGTCGAGCTTCGCGCGGGATTCCGGCGACTCGTACATCGACACTGCCGCCAGCGAATCTCGATAGTGGCCCTGCTGTTCGAGCGCGGTTGAAAGCGCACAACGCGCGAGCGCGAGGACCGAGGGAAAGTTTCGTGCGTTGGAGATAAGTGTGGCGAGACGCTGCTTGGCCTCGGTAGAGAGACCCTGGTCCAGCAATGAGCGAATCTCATCAAGCTCGCGCAACAGCGACTCACTTGATGGTTTTGGGCGCGAGCGAATTCTCACACGCGCATCCGCGAGATCGACCACACCTCGCTCAGTAGGGGGCTTTTGCTGGTCGCGGCCTGGGGGCCCGTGACCCACACGTTTATCCATTTAGTACCTATAAAAGATCAATCAAGCCGACTTTTCAACGCGTTTTTTTTGATGGGAGGGAACCGTTTCAAATCTGCTTTTTGACTACGGTAGCCGCAAACGTGTTATTCGGTGGTGAATTTAACACAGTCTGACGACAGGCGTACAGGTGTCGGGCGACTTTTTTGACGCAGGGACGATTTCGAACACTCGCGAACCGCAGTCAATAAAGTTCTCAAAACACACAGCTTACACGCGCAACAAGAGCAGCCACTCGCCTTGACACCCCAAAACTCGGTCGCTATCATTCCCGTTTCCGTTTGCAGCACGGAACTTCGCCTAGGGTTATGTTTGAGTCGCTCTCGGATAAATTAAAGCGGACTTTAAAGAATCTCCGAGGCGAAGGCGTGTTGACAAAGGAGCACGTCGACGCCGCGCTGAGAGAGATCCGGCTCGCGCTGCTGGAAGCTGACGTCAACTATAAAGTCGCCAAGGATTTTATAGCTTCCGTCCAACAGAAGGCCGAAGGCCAGCAGGTTTGGCAGGAACTCAAACCGTCAGAGCAAGTAGTTAAGATCGTTTTCGACGAGTTGGTTGAGCTACTCGGCGGCCAATCGTCGCGACTCGTGTTCACGAAGCAGCTACCAAATACCGTGATGGTAGTTGGCCTGCAGGGCTCGGGCAAAACAACGTCTACCGGAAAGATCGCGCGCTGGCTCGCACAGAACCAGGAACGCAAGCCGCTGCTGCTTTCAGTTGACGTTTACCGCCCCGCCGCGCGCGAACAGTTGAAGGTCATCGCAAAAGCGACGGGCCAGCAGATCTTTGAATATCCGGAAAGCAACGACCCGCTGACTCTCGTCCGCGAAGCACAAAAACACGCGCAACAGACCGGGTTCGACACGCTGCTCATCGATACAGCAGGACGGCTGCACATCGATGAGCAACTGATGGAAGAACTGGTCCAGATCAAGAACGAAACGCGTCCCGTCGAGATACTCTTCGTCGCCGACGCGATGACCGGACAGGACGCCGTTCGCTCCGCCGAAGAGTTTCATCGCCGCGTCGGGATCACGGGCGTGATATTGACGAAGATGGACGGTGACGCACGCGGCGGCGCCGCGCTTTCAATCAAGCAGGTTACCGGGCAGCCAGTGAAGTTTGTCGGCGTCGGCGAGCGTTACGATGCGCTCGAACCGTTCTATCCCGATCGAGTCGCACAGCGAATCCTCGGCATGGGCGACGTTTTGTCGCTGATCGAAGAAGTTCAGTCCAAGGTCGATCAGGACGAGGCCGAAGAGCAACTCAAGAAGCTTCAGAAGAACGAATTCACCTTAGACGATTTTCGCTCGCAGTTGCGCCAGGTCAAGAAGCTCGGCTCTTTCTCAAAGATCATGAAGTTGTTGCCCGATCAGCTTCTCGGCGGCATGGGAATGCCGCAGTTGAACGAGGAGCAATCGGCGATGATGGAGAAGGAGCTGAAGCGCACCGAAGCGATCATCGACTCGATGACGTGGGAAGAACGAAACGATCATCGCATCCTGAACGCGAACCGCAGGCGCCGGATCGCGCGTGGTTCCGGAACAAACGTCGCCGCCGTCAATCAACTCATCAAGCAGTACGTCGAAATGCGGCAGATGATGCGCCAACTGTCCAGTTCCGGATTGTTCGGCGGCGGCGGTTTAAAAAGCAAGATGTTACGAAAGATGACCGGCATGCCCGACATGGCCGGTTTTTCCGGCGACGACGGCGAGATGCCGCAACTGCCGGCGGTTGGTCCGACTGGTCCATCCCGGAAAAAACACAAGAAGAAACGAAAGAAGCGAAGAAAGTAAAGCACGACTGCCACGCACGCGCGCGGCATTTCTGAAGGAGGAATGATTTGTTAGCTATAAAGTTAATGCGCACCGGGGCGAAGAAGAGCCCGTCGTACCGCGTCGTCGTTAAAGAGAAGCAGTCGAAACGCGACGGGGCGTACCTGGAAAACCTGGGCACGTACAACCCAACCAGAAACCCGGCCGAGATCAAACTCAACCTGACTCGCGTCAATTACTGGCTGGAAAAAGGTGCGCAACCGACTGACACCGTTGTCCGGTTGATCAAGGCCAGCACCAAAGCCGCAAACGCAGCGGCCGCAGAAGCTCAAGCTTAGGCGTTGGGCCAGACCGTCTTCTTGAATAACCATGCGAGACGCCATTGAAATGATCGTCAAAGCGTTGGTCGACGAGGCCGACAATGTGGACGTTCGTGAAGTGGAGCAGAAGAACGGCTCGACGTTGATCGAGGTGCGAGTCGCGCCTAACGACGTCGGCAAGATCATCGGCAAACAGGGAAAGACCATACGCGCCCTGCGATCGTTGGCGCGAATTGCAGGTACGAAAAAGAACCGGCGCTTTCTCCTGGAAATCGTGGAGTGAACGAGATGCCGGAACCCGGCTCGGATCTGGTCTTAATCGCGCGAGCCGTGAAAACGCACGGGTTGAAAGGTGAAGTAGTAGCGGAACTCCTGACCGACTTTCCGGAAAGGTTTGAAGACCTCGACGAAGTGGTCCTTGTTTCGCCGGGCGGTGAACAAACAGCCGGAAGCATCGAGGATTTCTGGTTTCAAAAGGACCGCGTTGTTTTGAAGTTCGCCGGTTACGACGATGTCGACGCCGCGAAGGAATTGATCGGATACCAATTCGCCGTTCCCGAATCCGATCGCGTGCAACTCGAAGAAGACGAGTTTTACGACTGGGAACTTGAAGGCTGCACCGTTAAAGTCGGTGACGAAAGTATCGGGCAGGTCCGTTCAGTAATGAAAACGGGCGGCGCCGAGATACTGGTTGTTAGTGACGAAAGTGGGATTGAAAAGTTAGTGCCTCTGGCAGCCGACATTGTGGTCGAGATCGATCCCACTGCCAAGACGATAGTGGTCGATCCGCCAGAAGGGCTTTTAGATCTTTGAGATGCTGCGCTTCGATATCATCACGATCTTTCCCGAGTTCTTTCGCGAAGCGATCGACTGCGGAATCGTGCGACGAGCGCGCAACGCCGGGCTTGTCGACATCCATGCGCACGATCTGCGACAGTGGACCACTGACAAGCATCACGTCGTGGACGACCGTCCATTCGGCGGCGGCGACGGAATGATCCTGAAACCGGAGCCGATCTTCGCCGGAGTTGAAGCGTTGACCGGTATCGCGCGGAAAGAGGACTTCACACCGGAGATTCGAGTCGTTTTGTTGTCGGCGCAGGGTCGCACGTTTTCGCAATCGCTGGCACAGGATCTTTCAAAAACCGCCTCGCGGATCGTACTAATTTGTGGTCGTTACGAAGGCGTCGACGAGCGCGTCTCAGAAGCACTTGCGACCGACGAGATCTCGATCGGCGATTATGTTTTGTCCGGCGGTGAGCCGGCGGCAATGGTGGTGATCGACGCAGTCGTCCGGCTGTTACCCGGCGCGTTGGGCAGTGAGACATCGGCGGTGTTTGAGTCGTTTTCAGAAGGGTTGTTGGACCACCCGCAATACACGCGACCGCCGGAGTTTAGAGGCATGAAAGTGCCGGACGTTCTGCTGAGCGGCAATCATGCGGAGATTGAACGTTGGCGCAAGGAAGCGGCGCTGACAAAGACGCGGCGTAATCGCCCTGATTTATTGCACTCATAAGGAGTTTTGACAGATGAACCGATTAGACAAAATCGAAGAGACCCAGTTGCGGAAAAACATTCCGCAGTTTCAACCCGGCGATACGGTCCGCGTGCACGTGCGCATCAAGGAATCGGAAACGAAGGAAAGGTTGCAGGCGTTTGAAGGCGTCGTCATTGCTCGCAAGCACGGCGGCGCGCGCGAGACGATCACCGTGAGAAAGACGAGCTTTGGCGTCGGCGTCGAGCGAATCTTTCCGTTGCACGCCACGATCATCGACCACATCGATCTCGTGAAGCGCGGCCGAGTTCGCAGGGCGAAGCTCTACTACCTGCGCGGTCTGCGTGGCAAGGCCGCCCGCATCCGCGAGCGCGATACGCGCGGGCAGCAAAGCGATGAGGCGCAGGCCACGGGTGCCGGCAAGTCGAAGTAGGTGTCGTGTTTGTGAATCCGTGTTCCCACAACAAGCGTGAACACCAATCAAGGAAATGCGGATCGCAATCGACGCTCATTCAGTTGGCACAAAGCTTGGGGGAAACGAAAGCTACGCCCTTAACCTCATCGAATCACTCGCAGAGATCGATGACGTTAATGAGTACACACTTTACGTAACGACGGCGGAAGGCCGCGATCGTTTCCACCAGCGCTGGCCCAACTTCAAAGTTCGCACTACGCTTCCTCACACACCGTTAATCCGCATCCCACTGACGCTCAGCGCCGAACTGCGAAAGCATCCGGTCGACGTGTTGCACGTGCAATTCACGGCACCTCCAATTTGTCCCTGCCCGGTAGTAGTCAGCATTCACGATCTCTCGTTTGAACACCTCCCGGAAACTTTCCGTCGTCGCAGCCGAACGCAGCTTCGCTTGACCGTCCGGTATTCCGCGCGAAGAGCGGCCAGGATTCTTACGCTCTCAGAACACACACGTCGCGACGTGATCGAAACGTACGGCATCGACCCATCTCGCATCACTGCGATTCCACTCGCTGCGCCGGCCCATTTCGCCCCGGTGGAAGACGACAGGGAACTGCAACGGGTGCGACACACTTACGGGATAAACGGACCATACATTCTCTCGGTCGGTTCTATTCAGCCCCGCAAAAACCTGACGCGACTCGTTAGCGCTTATGCTTCGCTGCGGGGCAAAAATGCTCAAAATGAGTTACCTAAGCTGGTCCTGGTCGGCAAGCGCGCATGGCTTTACGAGGGAACCTTGCGCGCTCTCGAACAAACGGGTCTTAAGGAATCCGTTATTCTGACGGGCTACGTACCCGAAGCCGATCTGCCTGCGTTGTATTCAGGAGCGCTCTGTTTTGTTTACCCGTCATACTTCGAGGGGTTTGGGTTACCGCCGCTGGAGGCGATGAAGTGCGGGGCACCGGTGATTGTGGGGAACAAGACGAGCCTGCCCGAAGTGGTAGGTGATGCCGCGCTAACAGTCGATCCTTTCGACGTTTCATCAATCGCCGCGGCTATCGAAAGACTGACAAATGATTCCGTCCTTCGAGAGGAATTGAGCGTCAAAGGTCGCAAGAGAGCTGACATGTTCGACTGGCGTGAGACGGCAAGGCAGACGCTTGAGATTTACGGGCAGGTCGGAACACGGGTATAAGTAAGTAGGACCATGCGCATTGCTATTCTCGGAACGCGAGGTATTCCCGCCAGCTATGGTGGGTTCGAGACCTTCGCGGAACATCTCGCTACACGACTCGTCGCCCGCGGGCACGACGTCACGGTTTATTGTCGCGCTCACTACGTGTCACCACGACAAATGGAGTATCACGGTGTCCGGCTGAAAGTGCTGCCCACTATCAGACACAAATACTTCGACACTGTCGTTCACACGTTCGTCTCTGCAATTCACGCCGTTTCGCACCGGTTCGACGCAGCTTTGATCTGCAACGCCGCGAACGCGCCGTTCTCACCGATTCTGCGAATCGCAGGAACGCCTGTCGCAATCAATGTCGACGGACTCGAGCACAAGCGCAAGAAATGGAACTGGCTGGGTCGCCGGTATTACCAGATGGCCGAATACCTGTCGAAACTGTTGCCGAATGAAATGGTAACCGACGCGCAGGTGATTCAGGACTATTACCTGTCGCGGCACAACGCACGCTCGACGATGATCGCCTACGGCAGCGAAGTCGAACGGCGTCCGGACCGCGAACTCGTGCGCAAGTGGAGAGTCGAACCGAACCGATACGTGCTTTACGTCTCGCGCCTCGAACCTGAAAACAACGCACATCTCGTAATCGAAGCGTTCAAAAAGGTTCGCACAGCGTATCGTCTGCTGGTTGTGGGCGATGCACCGTATGCGGAGCATTACATCCAGGACCTGAAAGCCCGCGCCCGCGGTGATAAGCGGATCATCTTTACCGGCTTTGTCTTCGGCCAGGATTATCGCGCACTTCAGCAGAACGCCTATTGTTACGTGCATGCAACCGAAGTTGGCGGGACACATCCGGCCCTCCTGGAGGCGATGGGTTACGGCAACTGCGTGCTCACACTTGCCACGCCGGAAAACGTCGAGGTCGTCGGCGAGGCCGGTGTAACGTATTCAGATGAATTTGATTTGACTGAGAAGTTACAGCGCGTGTTGCGTGACGGATCGCTGGTCCATGCTTACCGCCATCGCGCGCAGGCCCGCATTCGCAGCCATTACGATTGGGACCGCGTCGTGGATCAATATGAACAGCTCTTCGCGCGTATGTGTGGGAAGCTGGAAGACGTCGAGCCTGAGGTTGCCAGTTCAGAATCTTTACACGTGCTGGAAGCGGCGACGAAAGACTAGCTGGAAAATTTAGACCTTAAAAAGAGAGGAGCCCCGCCGGTTTCAAACAAACCGACGGGGCGAAACTTTACGGGCAGGTTCGGGCAAATCGGGTGGCAGACAAAGAGCATGAGAATCGTCAATAACTTCTAAACGACTCGGACGGGCGGTTCACTAGCGGGCGGAAGATAATGCCAAAATAAAGGCCGCCGCGGCTCGCTCGGTCTGTTACGCCGACACAACTTTTCAAAACAGCAAGAAATCTGGCTACGAAGTTGTGCGAAATTATACGATTAATCCGTGACCTGTCAAGGACATTATTAACTATTTCGCAAAAATCTCGTAACAGCTCAACCGGAAATCTGTGAATTATTCACCAGATCGGGTTTGAACCAGACGGTAGGCCTGCCGGCGAACTGTTTCGGAGACGTTACGGTTCTGACTGAGTTGATTGAGGTCTTTGGTCCGGATCCGCGGAAGAACGTTCATGGCAGTCGGAATCGGAGTGCGGGGATTCCGGGCCAGGTTGTGAATGATTGTGTACGACCTGGCCCAGGTTCGATTCATCGCGATCAGGCGCAGCACTTCGGCGGCAACGGTCCTCATCGCGGAGATGTTTTCAATCTCCTGCTCAGTAATGCGCGGGTTTTTTACCACCGCCGAGCAAACGATCTTGTTCGAATCGCGAACCAGAATACCGCGTGCTTCACGGTCGCCTTTCATCGCCAGTTTCATCCGATCCTTGACGTTCATGAACATGATCTTACGGATCAACGTGACGCGTTCCGCGGAAACTTCGCCGGCCTCAATCCGTTCGCTGTCGATAACGCGCTGAGCATTCAAGGCACTCTCGGCTGCCGTCTCGGGCAACAACTCCTCGTACCGTTCGGCAGGCAACCACGAATCGTCAATGTCCGCATCGGAGACTTCGATGTGCTGCGCGATCAGCCAGGCATCGTCGAAGTTGAGCTCGCCGGTCGCGGTCGTCAGATCGGCAGATTCGAAAAACTCGGCGGCGGCTGTTTGCCCACGTGCCCGCAACTCGTCAGCGATCTGTCGCGCGCCGCGTTCCTTCTCAAAAAACTCTTTGCGCGTCTCCGCTGCGCGTCGCTCAGCTTCACCGCTCCGAGCGGGATTAGCGAGTATGGCGTCGATGATCTCCGGAAAACGGACGAGCCGTTGCTGGTTGATCGCGATCAGCTCGAGCAGCGATCCGTTCGACGTAGTCGAAGCAAGCTTCGCGATCGCGTCGTCAGGAGTCCGATTGTTGAGAATCGTCGCTTCGCGAACTTCCTCTGTTCCCGTTGTTCGAGTGGCTAGATAGGCCAGCACATTCGGCGAAGTATCAGGTGCTTTGGCGGCGAGTAAGAGATTATCGTGCGTTTCGCCGTTGAGTGTTTCAGTTGCGGCTGCGGAGATTTGCTCGTCGTCACTGGTAGCTAACGCAACCAGCACTTCCAGGAGATCGCTTTGTTGCAGAGGAAGCATTCCACGCGCCGCCGCGAGGCGTGCGGGTTGCGGAGCTTTCCCGCTGATGATCGCTGCGACGACCGGGTTGGTGGAAGTGATTTCGGTGCTCAAAGCGACGCCCAGGGCCGGGCGCGTTTACTAGTACAGCTCGAAGCTATACTCGAGTTGCTGGGGCTCTCTGCCACGTGACGACTCGATTAGGCCTTCGACGAACCCGGCTGTTCCGTCATCAGATAGAACTTCAGACTCTCCAAGGGCCACGGCACGCTTAGTACTTAAGCGTTGATGCCGTGACATTTCTTGTACTTCTTGCCCGAACCGCATGGACACGGCTCGTTGCGGCCAACTTTAGGTTGGTCGCGAACAACTGTTTTTACCTTCCCGTCTTCCTCGCCCGCAGGCGCCGCGCCCTGGTTTGGACCAGTGAAGCGCAGGGCTGCCTGTCGCCGCGCGGCGAGGCGTCGTTGCTGCAGCGATTCGGGCGGCGTTTCGGCGACCACCTGGAGGTTGAACAGCGATCGAATCGTTGTCGTGTCGATGCGGTCCAGCATCTCCTGGAACAGATCGAAACTCTGCTTCTTGTACTCGACGAGCGGATCCTTCTGTCCGTAACCGACGAGCCCGATGCCCTGTTTGAGGTGATCCAGCGACAGCAGGTGGTCCTTCCACTGCGCGTCGATGATGTTGAGCATGATGATGCGCTCGTACGTGCGCATCGCTTCCGGCCCGATCTGCTGTTCTTTTCGTTCGTACTTGGACTTCAGACGTTCCCAGATGGAGTCAATAACTTCCTGTGACGTCATGTTCTGGAGGTCAAGTCGTTCGGCATCTACGTCAAGATCGTAGATGGTCTTAATCTGAATCTTGTAATTATCGACGTCCCAATCGTCCTGCGATACGTCCGGATTCAGATACTGCCCGGTGATATCTGACAGCAGGTCGTAAGCGACACCGGCTGCCGGCGGATCGCCCATCAGGTAATCGCGCTGGTCCGGTTCTTCCATCAATTGACGACGCAGACCGTAGATCGTCTCACGCTGCTTGTTCATGACGTCGTCATACTCGAGCAGGTGTTTGCGGGCTTCGAAGTTGCGGCCTTCGACCGACTTCTGTGCCGCCGCAATTCGTTTCGAAACCATCTTCGACTCGATCGCGATGCCCTGTTCCATGCCGAGACGTTGCATCAGCGCCTTAACCTTGTCGCCGGCGAAGATGCGCATCAGATCGTCTTCGAGCGACAAAAAGAACCGCGACGATCCTGGGTCCCCCTGACGACCCGCGCGTCCGCGAAGCTGGTTGTCGATGCGTCGCGACTCGTGTCGCTCAGTACCTACGATGTGCAGACCGCCGAGTGCGACAACTTCCTGGTGCTCGTCCTCGACGATTCGTTTCGCGCGCGCGTAAGCAACCTGCCACTGTTCTTCCGTGGCCTCGTCGGGATCGATCTCTTCCTTTTTCAAAAACTCGCGGGCCATGAAGTCCGGGTTGCCGCCGAGCAGGATGTCCGTACCACGACCGGCCATGTTCGTCGCGATCGTCACCGAGCCTTTGCGTCCGGCCTGCGCGACGATCTCGGCTTCCCGTTCGTGATACTTCGCGTTCAGCACGTTATGCGGCACTTTCTCTTTCAGTAGACGACGCGAGATGAGTTCCGAGTTTTCGACTGAAACCGTACCGACGAGCGCCGGCTGGCCTTTGTCGTAACACTCCTTGATCTCTTCGATCACGGCGTCCCACTTCTCGGGTAACGTGCGATAGATCACGTCGGAGAAGTCCGTGCGGACCATTGGCATGTGCGTCGGAATGACGATTACGTCAAGCTTGTAAGTCGAAGCAAACTCGGCTGCTTCAGTTTCGGCGGTACCGGTCATGCCGGAGAGCTTTTCGTAAAGCCGGAAATAGTTTTGCAGCGTGATCGTCGCGAGTGTCTGGTTCTCTTTCTCGATCACGACGCCTTCCTTGGCTTCGACTGCCTGGTGCAGACCGTCGGACCAGCGGCGTCCTTTCATCAAACGACCGGTGAAGTCGTCGACGATGATTACTTCGCCGTCCTGGACCACGTACTGGTGATCTTTCTTGTACAGCGTGTGCGCCTTCAAAGCCTGCTCGACACAGTGGAGCAATTCCATGTTTGAAGGATCGTAGAGATTGCCGACGGCGAGCAATCGCTCCGCTTTTTCGACTCCCTCTTCGGTGAGCACTGCCGTATGGGCCTTCTCGTCGACAACGTAGTCACCGGTCTTTTTGCCGTCGATGTCTTCACCCTTGTTCAGGTGCGGAATGATCGCGTCGGCATTGCGGTACTTGTCCGTTGCTTCGTCGGAGGGACCGGAAATGATCAACGGCGTTCGCGCTTCGTCGATCAGGATCGAGTCGACCTCGTCGACGATGGCGAAGTAGTGACCACGCTGCACGCAGGTGGCGAGGTCAAACTTCATGTTGTCGCGCAGGTAGTCGAAACCGAATTCGTTGTTGGTGCCGTAGGTGATGTCGGCGGCGTAAGCAGCTTGCCGCTCAAAGTCATCCATGTCGTTCTGAATACAGCCGACTTCGAGACCAAGAAAGCGATGGATCTGGCCCATCCACTCCGCGTCGCGAGATGCGAGGTAGTCGTTAACGGTTACGACGTGAACGCCGCCGCGTCCGGTCAACGCATTCAGATACGACGGCAGCGTGGCAACGAGAGTTTTACCTTCGCCGGTGCGCATCTCAGCAATCTTGCCCTGGTGAAGAACGATGCCGCCGATCAACTGCACGTCGAAATGGCGCATGCCCGTGGTGCGCACACTCGCCTCGCGAACCGTCGCGAACGCTTCGGGCAAAATCTCGTCGAGGATCTCTTTTTCGCGCTGCTTGAGGCGATCTTTGTCCGTAATGCCTTCGATCGCGCGTTGGACCTTCTCCTTGAAGATCGCCGTACGACCACGCAACTCGTCGTCGGAGAGCTTCTGCATGGCGGGCTCGAGCGCATTGATCTCGACCACCTTAGGTCCAATCGTTTTGAGAAAACGCTGATTGCTGCTGCCAAAAACCTTCGTTAAAAATTTATCGAAACTCATAGTCTGCTTAATTTACTCCAAGAAACGCGCGGTCGACCACTAAGCACCGGGCTCCATCTGCTTCTTAATCATGTCGACTACGCTCTGGCGAGGCATCGAGAAGTTCACTACCACCTTCTTGCCATCGGGCGTTGCGTTTGTGTTTTTCATTATTACTTCTTCGTCTTTTCCTGCTCGCGAACCGGCGCCGAAGTAAAGCAGATTGTTCAGCACGCTCGCCAGCGCCTTCGCGCGCTCGGGGGACGTCGTTTCGGATTCCACCGACGCGAGCACTTCATTCTCGCCCTGCTTGACGGTAATTCTGATCGTCGAACCCGGATTGTCTTTGCTGATCGGCGAGAGGTACGTGAGAAATCCGCTGTCGTTCAGCGCGGCAACCAGGTCGCGAAACAGATTGATCACGTTTTCGTCGCCTTCTTTCTCGACGATGTGCGAATTCTGTAGTTTCGCGTTCGCATCCAACTGCGCTTCGATGACGACTTTGAACGGTTTGTTCAGATCGAGCTTGCCCTGGTTCTTCAGCTCGTTGGCACGTGCCGCAAAATCCCTCAAAGGCTTTTTGTTGATCTGGTTCTCTTCCGGCAGCGTGACGTCGTTCTGCGCGGCGGTTTTCTCGAGTTCTTTTTGAGCTTCTTCTTTACTTAACGGACTCGCGCTCGGGCTCGGACTGGCATTTTGAGCAATCGCCGGTGATGTCTCCGCAGAGGGACTCGCGGACGCGACCGGACTTGGCGATGCCGACGGGCTCGCTTCCGGACTGGGCGATGGCGTCTGTTCCGGGTCCGGGCCACCTCCCTTCCACTGCGAAATTATCTTGGGCGCGAACGGATCGTTAGCTGCGGCAACCGCGGGGTCAGCCGTGCCCTGGGTTTCCGGAGCGAAATAACCATCGGGATAACGGAACTTTTCGAGCTCAACAATCTGTACGTCGTCGCCGATCTGCGTGGCGACATAGTCTGCATCCACCCATTTTGTGCTGGCAACGAGGGCCGCAATGTTGACGGTGTCGCGAACGGCGGGAACGTAAATTACGACCCAAATCAGTACCAGATGCACTGCGAGCGATGCGCCAAGCAAACGCAGCAGCATTGCGACTCGGGAGTCGCGATTTACCTCAAAATTCTCGAACAGCTCAGTCATCCTAATTGAAAACGCCCGCGGGTCCTTTTTGTTTCAGTCCGTTTAGACGCCCTCGAAGGTCGACGCGTTGTGAGACTGAATTGTAACTCCGTCGTGTCTTGTTAGCACTTCGCAGGCCACGGTCACAAAGTTAAAATAACCTCGATGCCGCGAAAACATTGGCGTGATTCCGACCGCCGCCGACGAGTAAAACCTAAAAAACCGCTGATTCCAGAACGAACTCCGCGCCCGCTGCCGCAATCCAGAGACCTCAAAAAGCTTCTGGAAGGTATTGGGACACCCCGGCCGGCGCCTTTCAAACCCGACCCATTTCAACTTGAAGCCCTTGCGATGCTCGAGTACGAAGACGTGCTGGTAACGGCTCCGACCGGCAGCGGCAAGACGTGGATTGCGCGCGAGGAGATCCGGCGACTCTTAGCCAGCGGGCGACGCGCATGGTACACCTCACCGTTAAAAGCACTTACCAACTCAAAATACCAGGAGTTTATGGACGAGTTTGGCGCCGACCGCGTCGGCATTTTGACCGGCGATCGAAAAGAAAACTGGGATGCGCCGCTGATCGTCGGCACGACCGAGATTTATCGCAACCAACTGTTCGACTCGTTGCGAGGCGGAAGTGAAGTCACTGCAGACCTCGTTGTGCTCGACGAAGCTCACTACCTCGCGGATGAGGACCGCGGTCACGTTTGGGAAGAAGCGATCATTTTGACACCGCCACGGATTCGTTTGCTGTTGCTATCAGCGACGATTGGCAATGCCGGCGAGTTCGCTGCGTGGTTGGAGGAGGTGCGCGGTGTGCGTTGCGGCGTGATCACCGGACCGGGCAAGCGGCCGGTTCCGCTGCGCTCAGCGCTGTTGTTGCCCGATAGGCAGTTGCTTCCTCTACTCAACGACGACGGCAAGATCAATCCACAAATCGCACGGATGATTCATGAAGCTGAGAATGCCTGAAATGCCGCCGGCGACGTTACTGTCGACTCTGGACGGTTACAACCTGCTGCCCGCGATCGTCTTCATGCCGACGCGACGTCGTTGCGATCAGGCGGCGTCGGAGGCTGCGCTGGCGCGACGCGATCCGAACGAGAGTCGTCGCGAAGCACGACGCGATTTCATGCGCAGCTTCGTCGAACAGAACCCGGAAGTGCGTGGTCACCGGCACTGGGACACGATCATTCGCGGCGGGGTTGCGTCGCATCATGCAGGTCACATTCCGGCGTGGAAACTGGTAATCGAAAAACTGATGAGCGCCGGATTACTCGACGCGATCTTCGCAACGGCGACCGTCGCGGCAGGCGTCGATTTTCCCGCGCGCAGCGTCGTGCTTACCGGCGCCGACGCACGCACAGCCGGCGGCTGGCGTCAGTTGTCGGCTTCGGAACTGCAACAGATGACGGGACGCGCAGGACGGCGTGGTCGCGACAACGTCGGTTTTGTAGTCGCTGCTCCGGGTTTGCATCAGGATCCCGCCCGCATTGCACAACTCTTGAAAGCTCCGCCCGATCCGCTGACGAGCCAGTTTCGCGCCACCTACACCACGCTTCTGAATCTGCTCGATGCTTACGGCACGTTCGCCGGCGTGCGCGAGATTGCAGAACGAAGTTTCGCTTATCGCGACTTCGCCCGACAGATGGGCCAATTGGAAAAAACGCGCCACCAAAGCGAACAGACGATCGCCGAGAGGCTAAAGGAAGCAGGTTGCAATCTTCCAATCAGCGCCGTGCTCGGACTCGAACGACTCATCGGCGCGCGCGCGCGTCTTCAGGAAGCGAAACCGCAATCGCGTGCGGAACTGTTTCACCGCTGGCTTGATGAGGTTGTGAAACCAGGACGCGTCGTTGGCGTGGGCCGCGCCAGTCGCAGGCTCGTGATGGTGACGGAGAAGCGAGATGGCAGCGTGCGCGGTGTAAGGGAAGACGGAAGCACCGCCAGCTTTCCGCAGGAACGCATCGGACGCGTCTATTCTCCCGTTTATCGTCTGCGCGACGAAGAGATTGAACATGCGTTTGACGAGATCAGGGAGCGAGGTCGCGAGCTCGTTTTGCACGAGCCGCGTTTGCGCGACGCCTACGCGGAGGAAACTGACGCGCTGAAAGTGCTTGACGATACGATCGAAAACCTCCTGCCGGCACAACTTCGCGGCGCCGAACGACAACGATGCACCGAGGTTCTTTGGGGCCTGCACGAGACCGCCGAAGACTACGAACGCGCATCGCGACGGATCGTGTCGCTGCGCGAGGAAGTGTGGCAGCCGTTCGAGCAGCGCGCGAAGGTGCTCGCGGTGTTTGGTTATCTTGACTACGACGCAGAAAAAGTTACGGAGCGCGGCCGCTGGCTTGCCGACCTGCACATCGACCGCCCGTTGCTCGTCGGCGAAGCACTCGAAAGCGGCCTATTCAACTCTCTCGCCCCCAAACAACTCGCCGGAATCATGGCGGCGCTTACGGCCGACGAGGATCGCGATTATGGCGAACTCGAGTTGGAAGATGACATGGTGACTTCACTCGCGCGCTTCGAAGACGTCGGTTTCAAAGTTTCGGCTGAAGAGTGGAAGCACGGCGTCGAACCCGCTCCGGATCTCAACTTCTCGGCCGCCGGCGCAGCGGTCCATTGGGCCAACGGCGCGCTGTGGTCGCAGATCGTGAGAGAAACGCGCGCCGAAGAGGGCGACCTCTTTCGCATGTTCTCACGGACGGGCGAGGCGCTCCTGCAAATCGCGGGTTTGCGTCGCAGCCACCCGCAGGCCGCGGAAATGGCCGCCGCCGTTGCCGAGGCGGTGTTGCGCGATCCGATAAGGTAAGTGCAGAATCAGCCACCCGGAACCCGAATCAGCTCTCAAGAAAGGACTTTTCATGTCGACTCCCGCGTCCCAGCAACCATCACCACAACTTTTCTTCCAAACAATGAACGCACATCAACGCACGGAAGCGTTGAAGACCGCCATCGAACTCGAAGTGTTCACCGCTATCGGCGAAGGCAACACCACCGCACCCGAGATCGCGAAGCGGTGCCAGGCGTCGGAAAAAGGAATTCGCATTCTCTGCGACTACCTCACCATCATGGAGATGCTTACCAAGCAGGGCGAACGTTATGGATTGACGCTCGATTCCTCCGTTTTTCTCGACAAAAGATCTCCTGCCTATCTCGGCGGCGCGGTCGAGTTTCTCGGCGATCCGTTGTTGACGGGCGGTGCAAAGTACATGACTGAGGCAGTTCGCAAAGGCGGCACGGCCATGCCCGACCACGGCACTATCGGACCAGAGAACCCGGTTTGGGTAACGTTCGCGCGCGCCATGGCTGCGTTGATGGACCTCCCGTCGCAGTTGATGGCGAAACTCGTCGATCCGCAAGCGGATCGCAAGTTGAAGATTCTCGACATCGCCGCCGGTCATGGTCTCTTCGGCATCGCCTTCGCTAAGAACAACCCGCAGGTCGAGGTCACCGCGCTCGACTGGAAAGCGGTGCTTGAAGTCGCAAAAGAGAATGCGCGAAAGGCGGGAGTGGCCGATCGCTACAACACGATCGAAGGCAGCGCTTTTGATGTTGAGTTTGGCAGCGGGTACGACCTGGTATTGTTGACCAATTTCCTGCACCACTTCGATATTCCGACGTGCGAAACGCTGCTGCAAAAGGTCCATGCGGCTCTCGCAGACGGCGGGCGCGCCGTGACACTCGAGTTCGTTCCCAACGAAGATCGCGTGACGCCGCCTGACGCCGCCGGCTTCAGCATGATGATGTTGCTATCGACACCTTCCGGCGACGCGTACACGTTTTCTGAACTCGAACGCATGGCCGCAAACGCCGGTTTCTCCCGCAGCACGCTTCATCCGCTGCCGCCAACGATCGAACAGGTCGTCATTTCGGAGAAATAATCGTGCTGCGCTACTGCGTGTTGCTCCTTCTCGTCGTGGCCGTGCTGCTGCCGGCCACGAACGCTCAGCAACAAACCGCGCGTCCTGAATCTGCTTACCTGCTCAAACCCGCACGTGTTTTCGACGGCGAATCGGCCCAGCTTCACGAAGGCTGGGCCGTGCTTGTTCGTGGACAGAAAATCGAGGCTGTTGGTCCACTAAACAGCATAGGCACACCTAAAGACGCGCAGGTGATCAATCTGCCCGGGCTCACATTGATGCCTGGTTTGATTGAAGCTCACTCGCACGTGCTGTTGCATCCGTACAGCGAAACTGTTTGGAACGATCAAGTCGCGCGGGAGTCGCTGAGCTTGCGCGTTGCGCGTGCGACTAACCATCTGCGCAGCACGATTCAAGCCGGCTTCACGACGATTCGCGACCTCGGTACCGAAGGCGCGGGTTACGCCGACGTTGGTCTGAAACAGGCAGTCGAACAGGGAATCATTCCGGGACCGCGAGTGATCGTAACGACGCGCGCGATCGTAGCGACCGGTAGTTATGGACCAAAAGGCTTCGCCTCCGAATGGCGCGTGCCGCAGGGCGCCGAAGAAGCTGACGGTTTCGAGACCCTGCGACGCGTAGTGCGAGATCAGATCGGACACGGTGCCGATTGGATCAAGATCTACGCCGACTATCGCTGGGGTACGCAAGGCGCGGCGCCGACGTTTTCCATCGAAGAACTCGATATGGCTGTCCAGGCTGCCAAAAGCGCGAACGTTCCGGTCGCTGCCCACGCCACCACCGAGGAAGGAATGCGGCGAGCGACGATGGCACGAGTGGAGACGATCGAGCACGGCGATGGCGGAACTCCAGCAGTGTTTCAGTTGATGAAAGAGCGGGGCGTCGCACTTTGTCCGACGCTCTCGATCGCCAGCGGCGCAAACGTCGAGCGCAAACGCAATGCATTCAAAGCAGCACTCGCTGCCGGCGTGACGATCGCTAGCGGGAGCGACGTCGGTGTTTTCGCTCATGGCGACAATGCGAAAGAGTTGGAGAAGATGGTTGAATTCGGCATGCCGTTGATCGATGCGCTACGCTCGGCAACTTCCGTTAACGCGCGCGTGTTGCACATGGCCGACAAGATTGGGAGCGTCAAGCCCGGTCTATTTGCAGACCTGATTGCCGTCGAAGGCGATCCGACCCGAGAGGTGAGCGCGTTGCGGCGAGTAAAGTTTGTAATGAAGGGCGGCGTGGTCTACAAGCAATAAATACTATTTCGACACGAGCCGTTTCACGGTCAGCAACAATTCTTCAGTGCGGAAGGGCTTGCCGACGAAGTCGCTAAACCCGGATTGCAGCGCACGCGCGCGATCTCGGTCTGTGTGGGCCGTAACAGCGACACAGGGAATATGCGCGGTCAGGGAGTCGGCCTTGAGTTCTCGAAAGACCTCCCAGCCGTCGAGGCCCGGCATTGAAAGATCGACCATGATTAGATCCGGAGGGTTCTGGCGCGCCAGGTCCAAACACTCCCAGCCGTTCTTCGCCTCACAGACCTGGTGGTTGGCGCCAGACAGCAACAATCGCAAAAGCTCGCGATTGTCGTCATAATCCTCAGCGATAAGAATCGTGGCCATGGTTAGTGGGTGTCACCTCGACCGGGGGTTCTCAATGAGAAGGCGTTTAAAGAATACCAAACGAGGGCCGGAGTAAAAAGTCGTACTTTTGCGGAGGACCTAAAACACGGATGAAGCAATCACTCTCGATAGTCATCTTTCTCGTTCTTCTCTCGCAAATGGCGACGCCGAAGGTTTCGCGCGATTCCTGGGAACTCGTTTGGTCAGACGAATTCAATTACAGCGGATTGCCGGATGCGACCAAGTGGAGCTACGACGTAGGCGGTCACGGATGGGGCAACAAGGAACTGCAAAACTACACGGATCGCCGCAAAGAGAACGCGCGCGTCGAGAACGGCGTGCTCATCGTCGAAGCCCGCCGCGACGGGAGCGAAACCCAGCCGTATTCGTCGGCGCGCCTGGTGTCGAAGGGTAAAGGCGATTGGACCTATGGCCGGTTCGAAGTGCGCGCGAAGCTTCCCTCAGGACGGGGGACCTGGCCGGCCATCTGGATGCTGGCGACGCAGCGCAACTACGGCACGGGTTACTGGCCGGATAACGGCGAGATCGACATCATGGAGCATGTTGGTCACGACCCGGACGTAATCCACGCGTCCGCGCATACAAAGGCGTACCACCACTCCATCAACACTCAGAAAACCGCAAAGATTAAGGTGGATTCGGCTCGAAGCGGGTTCAACGTGTACGTCGTCGAGTGGACGCCGGAAGAAATCCGCTGGTACGTCAATGATCGGCAATACTTCAAATTCGCCAACGAGCGGCTTTCGAATCCCGCTGCCGACTACAAACAATGGCCTTTTGACAAGCCTTTTCACGTGCTTTTGAACCTTGCCGTCGGGGGCATGTGGGGCGGCGCGGAGGGCGTTGACGACTCGATCTGGCCCCAGCGCATGGAAGTTGATTACGTGCGCGTATATCAACAGCGCCGATAATCCTCATTTCTCTTCATCCGTGTTTCTGTTTGTGGCTCGAAGTTGGCTATTTCGAGTCCACAACAAAGACCGATCGCACGGATTTGGGAAAAACAATTGACTAGCAGATTACCAGCCGTTCATAATCACTTCCTGAGTCTTGCGGCCCCTGCGGGACTCCATTCGCTGGAAAGCAACCTTGGGTTTAGTAAATCCCTACCTGCACGACCTTGAGGTTTCGGTCACCACTTACACCACGACACGGAGGAGCGAGCTGTGGTCAATGAACAATTGGAAGATAGTTTGCGGCGTGAGATTGAGAACTATCTCGACGGTCGCCTGAGCGTCATTCGCCAGGAAATATCGACGCTGCAAAGCCTGCTGAATGAGTCACTTTCGACTTTTCTTGACCGCCAGGCTGACGTGCAGATGGAAGGCAGCCTTGTTGCTTCCATCACGGAGCACCTCCATGCCGCTCACGAACGGGGCGTCGAACTGGCCTCGTCTCAAACCTCGCGCGCCAAGGCGTCAAGCGACATGGCGATCATCAAGTCGGCCGTCACCGAGATCAACGAGCAGAAATCGCAGGCCGAAGTGCTCAAAGCGCTCGTGAATCGTGCCTCCTCGTTTGCGCCGCGTGTAGCTTTCTTCGTGATCAAGGGCGACACAGCGGCCGGGTGGCGTGGCCGCGGTTTTGAAGGAACAGTCGGCGATCAAGCGATTCAACAAATCTCGATCCCGCTAAGTTCCGACACCGTGATCGGCAGCGCAGCTAAATCGTTGACGTCGTGGAGCGGCGGACCGGGGTCTCATTCGGAAGACCACTCCCTAATCAACCGGCTTGGCGAAGAACCGCCGCAACGAATCGTCGCGATTCCGCTGAACGTTCGCGGTAAGGCGGTCGCAGTCTTGTATGCCGACTCAGCCGGGCTCGACTCCGAATCGATCAATCTCGAAGCGCTCGAGACGCTCGTAGCTATGTCCGCAATGGCCGTCGAACTCCTTTCCGTGTCTCGTGCAGGAGCTCCGAAACGCGCGATGGAGGAAGCACCGGCGCCCGCTGCTGAGGCTGAACCCTCTTATGCGCCCGCCGCGGAGTACCAGCCAGAGCCGTCTATTGCGCAGGAACCTTCTTTCTCCGGGGCGGAAACCATCGAAAGTTACCAACCACAGGGCGAGCCGATCGCGCCGGAGTCGTTCGTCGAACCCGCGCCGATGGAAGAAGGCGCCGGTGTGTTCGAAAGCGCAGAAGAACCGGCTGAGGCGTGGACGGGCGCTCCAGTCGAAGCAACACCGGAACCAGCGCCGCGCCGCCGTTACGGCCAGGACGCGGAACTCCCGGTCGAAGTGTCAGGAGAAGAAGAACGTCGTCTACACAACGATGCGCGCCGTTTTGCTCGTCTGCTCATCTCCGAGATCAAGTTGTACAACGAGCAGAAGGTTGCCGAAGGACGATCCGAACACGATCTTTACGATCGTCTGCGGGAGTACATCGATCGCTCGCGCGAGATGTACGACAAGCGTGTGAAAGCGGAAGTTGCCGCGCGCTACGATTACTTCCACGGCGAACTGGTGAACACGTTGGCCGAAGGCGATGCATCAAAGCTCGGCGCGAACTATCCCGGGGCAACTGTAAACGCGTAACGCGCGTCGGTTCTTTGTACGATGCTGTTCTGATCTAGAATCCGTGTTCTTAGTAATATCCGTGTTTGCCCGAGACCACGGATGATTTCGCGGAGTGTACAAAGGACCAATGGCTAAACATCGCTTACTGCTGATTCTTGCCGGCGTTCTCGTAGTGGGAGTGGCTTCACTCCCGTACCTCATGAGTGCGAGCTGCGTAACGCGCCCGCAAACTCCAGAAGAACAAAAAGCTCTCGATAGCCTGCGCACCATGACGCGCAACGACGTGCTGCCGTCGGAAGGCGTCGTCGCCGGCATCGAAAACCAGTTTCCGCGAACAAAAGCCGCCGCCCTCGCGCGCATCCTCCGCGCTCGGATCAAACTTAACGCTCGCGACTTCGCGGGAGCAGCGTCGTTGCTCGACGCCAACGTCATCGCCGATCACAGTTCCATTGCCGACTACGCGCTGTTCATGCGCGCCGACGCGCTCGAACAAGCCGGAAAGACCACGGAAGCACGAGCGGTCTACCAGCAGTTGATCCAACAACATCCGAGTTCGTTGCGAGCACGCGAAGCGACTTTGCGGGCCGCAAATCTGTTAGTGAAGAACGGCGAGACTGCGGCCGCGCCGTTGTTGTTGAAGGACCTCGCGCAAAACGACGACCCCGCGGCGTTGCTCGCATCCGCGAAGGCGTACGAACAGACTTCCGATTCAACTCGCGCTCTCGCGGCTTATCGTCGACTCTACTTTTTTGCTCCGGCCGCTGACGAAGCCGCTGAGGCCGCGACGGCGCTACCCAGACTAGACTCCAGTACATCGCCCGCAATAGTTGAAGAGGCAATTACTCGCGCCGATCGTTTATATAACGCGAAAAAGTTTAACGACGCCCTGACAGCCTACAGCGAGGCCTTCGCCAGGTTTCCCGCGACCGCGACCAGCGAGAGCCAGCTTCGTCGCGGCATCGCTGCTTACAACGTGCGCAAGACGACTGACGCTGTTTCGGCTTTCAACAGTATTCCGGCTTCTGCCGGTGAAACTCGCGCCCAGGCGCTCTCATATCTTGCGCAAACCTACGCGCGGGCAAGACAGTGGGACCAGGCACGAGCGACCGTCGAAGAGTTGCGCCGCGCGTTTCCGTCCAGCAACGTGACGCCGCGCACGTTTGTTGCCGTCGGACAAATTGCGAAAGAAGCGAAGAACACAGCCGACGCTTCATACTTCTTTCGCGCGGCGGTGAACGGATATTCGGACTCGATCGAAGTTGCGCAAGCGCAATTCGATCTCGCATGGGAAGCACACGAGGCGAGAAACTTTTCCGAATCGTCGCGAATGCTGACCGAGCACCTCGCTTACTACGCCGACAAGAACACCGATAATCGGGGACGCTCAGGCTACTGGGCCGCGCGCGACTCAGAGCGCGCTGGAAAGCTGCCCGAGGCCCGTGCGTTGTACGAAGCGATGCTGGCGCGTTACGACGCTAACTGGTACGGCTATCTCGCCAAGCAGCGCCTGAACGTCATAAGTAAAACGACGCAGCCGAAAAACTTCGCACCGGATTCGATCGTCGCCCGCGCAGTCGCGAACCTGAAAACCGTCACGGTCGCCGAAGAAACAGCCGGCCCCGAAGCAGACTCACGCATAGTCAAAGCCGATCAGTTATCAAACATCGGACTCGACGAATGGGCCTTGAGAGAACTCAACGTCGTCAGTGACAAGGCGCCCGACAGCCCGCGTATCAATCTCGCGATCGCCCGCATTTACCGGTCAGACGACGACAACGTCCGCGCGTTGAATACTCTGCGCCGCAGCTTCCCGGATTATTCGCAGATGAAACCTGAAGAGATGACGCGGGAACAGTGGGACGTGTTCTACCCGCTCAAACACTGGGACATCATCGTCGAGGAATCGAAGAACCGCAGCCTTGATCCATATCAAGTCGCCGGGCTGATCCGACAGGAAACAATCTTCACAACGCGCGCGCGTTCGTCAGCGAATGCGTATGGATTGATGCAGGTGCTGGTCCCAACCGCTCGTCTGACCGCTCGAAAATACGGCGTCGGACGCGAGATCACCGCCGAGTCACTTTACGAGCCGCGATTGAATATCCAACTCGGCACCGCGTACATGCGCGACCAGATCGACAAGTACGGGCGTCTCGAGTACGTCGCGGCGGCTTACAACGCCGGCCCCGGGCGCGTCGTGCAATGGAAGGCAACGTTGCCGCTGGAGATAGACGAGTTCGCCGAAGCAGTTCCCTTCAAAGAGACGCGCGGGTATATTCAGGGCGTCGTAAGAAACTGGCTCCAGTACGTGCGGCTATACGATGCGGCGGGAAACTTCAAGCCGGAAGTCGGCTCGCGCGTGGCGAATGCGGATCCGGAAGTGCGCAAACGCCGTGTCGGTGGACCAGGCAACGAAGAATAGAATCCGTTTCGTCACTGTTTTATGAAGTTACTGCCGATTGCGGCTGTCGTGTTAGTGGTCGCCCCGGCGATTACCGCGCAACAAGCTGTTGTAATCTCAACCGAACCGAACGCCATCGTCTGGATCGACGACGTCCGACGCGGAACTACTGACGCGTCCGGCAAACTGTCGATCACGAAGGTTACACCGCGCCGGCACACAGTTCGTGTTCGAGCCACAGGCTTTAAGGAAGCTACCGCAACACTACTAGCCGGTCGTCGCTCGCTCTCGATAAAACTTGTCCCGACGACGGACGAGGCCGAGCTGACGTTTCAAAAAGCGGAAATGGCGCGCGAACAGGCCCGCGACGACGCTGCAAGAGAAAAGGCGGCGGAACTCTATCGCGATACGCTAAAACTGCGGCCGTCGCATGCCGCGGCCCACGTCGGACTCGCGCGAGTGTTGCTGGACCAGAACAAGTTCAACGACGCCCTCGCGGAGATTGATGCGGCACGGCAGGCACGACCTGTTTATCCTGAGGCGTCCGCAGTCGAAGGACGAATCCAACGCGAAGCGGGATCCGACGCCGAAGCAATCCGCGCTTTTCGTCGATCGATTCGGGAGGCGGGTGGATTTCAACCCGAAGCGCACGTCGGGCTCGCGCGCGTTTTGGAAGACAAGGGACAGTTTGCCGAAGCTGTCGTGGAGTTGCGAAAAGCGCTCGATCAGCTTTCGGACAGCGAACCCGTCATCTATCAAATGCTTGGCGCAGCTTACGAACGACTCGAGAAGCCGAAAGAAGCAGTCGCGGCATACGAAAAGTATCTTCAACTGGCGCCCAACGGCAGTTACGCCGCCGCGATCCGTTCCATCCTCGATCAATTGAAACGGGAAGCGGCCGGCGAGCAGATCATTCCTTAAACGGATTAAACCAATATGTCCACACCTTCAGTCTCAAAGAACCGCCACGTATCTCACAGGGCGAGTTTGTTTACCGAGTCTGTGATTCGCGAAATGACGCGCGAGGCGTTGAAACACGGCGCCGTAAATCTGTCGCAGGGGTTTCCCGACTTTCCCGCGCCGGAAGACATTAAGCGCCATGCGATGGAAGCGATCCAGCGCGACGTCAATCAGTACGCGATCACCTGGGGCTCGAAAGATTTTCGCGACGCCATCGCGCGCAAAACGAGCTGGTATCTCGGCATCGACATCGATCCGGAAACTGAGATCACCGTCACCTGCGGATCGACCGAAGGCATGATCGCCGCGATGATGGCGACGGTCGATCCGGGTGATGAAGTTATCGTCTTCGAGCCTTACTACGAAAACTACGCACCCGACGCGATTCTTTCCGATGCCCGGCCACGCTACGTTCCCCTGCGCGCGCCCGACTGGAGTTTCGATCGCGATCAGTTACGCGCGACATTCAACGACAAAACAAAAGCGATCATCGTCTGCAACCCTAACAATCCGACGGGTAAGGTTTTCACCCGCGATGAGATGGAGTTCATCGCTTCGTTATGCCGCGAGTTTGACGCGCTCTGCTTTACCGACGAGATCTACGAACACATCCTGTACCCGCGCGAAGGCGCCGAGATCGAACACATTTCGATGGCCCAGATCGAGGGCATGCGCGAACGCACCGTGGTAGTCAACTCGATGTCGAAAACATATTCGGTCACGGGTTGGCGAGTCGGTTACTGCATCGCGCCCCCGGAGATCACCGGGGCCGTTCGTAAGGTCCATGACTTCCTCACCGTTGGCGCCGCGGCGCCGTTGCAGGCTGCCGGCGCCTACGCGTTATCGCTGCCGCGCGAGTATTACGATCGATTGCAGTCGGATTATCGTGCGCGGCGCGATGTGCTGTTGCCGGTGCTGGAAAAAGCGGGATTTGGAACGTTCGTTCCTGATGGCGCTTACTACATCATGACCGACATCTCGGCGTTTGGTTTTGCGAACGACGTGGATTTTACCCGGCATTTGATTCGCGAAATCGGCGTCGCCTGCGTGCCGGGCTCGAGCTTCTACAGCAACCCCGCGGACGGCGCGCAACAAGTTCGCTTCTGTTTCTGCAAAAAAGACGAAACCCTCAATCTCGCTGCGGAGCGACTGTCGAAACTCCAACTATCAAAATGAGATTACTTTTAGCCGGTGTTCTCTTGCTTGCCCTGGCTTTGGGAGCACTGGGCCAACAACTTCCTGATCCGGAATTTAACACTTCGGTCGAGACACCCGCGTATTCGAAAAACGGTCCGCGCGTGATGTTTGACGAAGCGCATCACAACTTCCACACGACCGATGGACGTTACAAGCCGTTCGCCGATCTATTAACGAGCGATGGCTACCAGGTGATTCGCAATCGCAAGCCGTTTACGAAGGCGTCGCTTGATAGTTTTAAGGTGCTGGTGATCGCAAATGCACTCGGTGCGGAAGAGGCTGACGACGAGGGATCGGACCAGTCTGCCTTCACGGAAGAAGAGATTCAGGCGGTTTACGATTGGGTCAGGAGTGGCGGCGCGTTGCTGCTAATTGCGGACCATGCGCCGTTCGGTGGTGCGGCAGCAACACTGGCGACGAAGTTCGGCGTCGACATGAGCAAGGGATACACTTTTGATGCCGCGAATGCGCTTGGCGACCGTGCGTCGTTTCTGATCTTCTCGCGCGAGAACAAGCTGCTTGGTCCACATCCGATCGTTGAAGGGCGGAATGAGAAGGAGCGCGTTAATCGGGTTCTCAGTTTTACAGGGCAGTCGCTAAAGGGGCCGGAAAACAGTTTGAGCATCTTGAAATTGGCCGACACCGCACAGGATTCGCCTAACCACGAGCAGAAGTTGCTGGTTTCAGCAGCGGGACGCGCGCAGGCGCTGGCTTTCAAGGCCGGCAAAGGCCGCGTCGTGGTCCATGGTGAGGCGGCGATGCTCAGTGCTCAGATTACGGGACAACAAAAGTCCCGGATGGGAATGAACGTTGAAGGCTTCGATAACAAGCAGTACGCGCTGAATCTAATGCACTGGCTTTCCGGGTTACTCAAATAGGACCGCGGTTTTGTGGGATAAGAAGCGACAATTGATCTGGATCGTGGGTGGATTGATTGTCGGAACGTACGTCAGTTACTCCGATTCCTTCACTGAGGACGGCACCTTCGTACCTCGGTTCTTCATTTTTATGGAAGGACTTGTGCTGCTGATTATGGCGGGACTTTTTTACTGGTACTCGCGACGCAGCTAGTCTCGCGAAGTTAAGGCGCATTACAGAACAGAAGCTAATTCGGTTGCTGCATCGACTTCGATCTCACGGTGATGCCTTCATTCCCTAACACAAGCAAACTTCTCGCCTGACCAAACGGCGCACTCGACGGCACGTACGAAAGGACGTAGCGATTCTGTCGCAACTCATCGCAGATCGACTTCGCCGCCACCTGCGGTTCATCAATCGAAAAAATCTGCCCGCCTGTGCCCTCGGCCAACTTGTCGATCACCACTCTCGGCTTCGGTACGTCTCGCCGGATCGCGCCGCGCGTGCGATCCACCGCCTGCACTGCGTAGACCATGATGTTCTCTGATTGCAACTCCGCGAGCGTCTCTTCAAACGTCGCCTTGCTGCCCCGATCCAGCCCGTCACTGATAACAACGATGATGCGCTTTTGTCCCTGCACCGGACGCAACGCCCCCTCGACGACCGCGCGAATCGCGTCGAACAAATGCGGCTGTCCCTTCTTCCGAAACAGCTTCAGCGACTTCTCAATCGACTTCGCATCGTCAGTCCAGTCAGACACGATCTCCGCCTGTTCGTCGTAACCCACGATCAGCAACTTGTCGCCTTCGTAGATCTCGTAAGCAAACTCGCGCGCCGCCTGTTCCAGCTTCTCGACGTCTGCACGAATCGACAACGAATTGTCGACGAGCAAAACGATACGCGCCGGCGAGGGATCCGGACTGAAGTTGCGGATCGACTGTTCGATACCGTTGTCGTAAACAGAAACTTCCTTGCTCGTGATGGGCGTGGTTCGCTGGTCAACCCGCCGGGCCACGACGCCGACCAACACGCCATGAGCGGCGTTTGCGTTCGGCTTGTAACCTGATTGGGCCAGGATCGACGCAGACAACAAGAATGTCGCAAAAATCGCGATGAATCCGTGTTGTGATGAACTACGCAGGCGCATTTATCAAAACTTTTCGTGCGGCTTTTAATCGCCAGTCGGTGCTTTGGGGGATGAAGCCTTGTCTGAAGTTTTCTTCGCGGGGGAGCTCTCTTTAGTCTTCTTTTCGGCTTTTTCGGACTTGTCAGTTTTGGCTTCAGACGACGATTCGGATTCCGACTTTTCGCTCTTCGTTGCCTTGGAGGCGTAGTCGGTCACGTACCAACCCGAACCTTTGAACTGGATTGCAGGAGCCGAAAGCTTCCGCTCCAGCCGCCCGCCGCACTTGCGGCACTTGACCGGGGGCTTGTCGCTGACCTTCTGGAAAACCTCGATATGGGCCTTGCATTTTTTACACTCGAACTCGTAGATAGGCATGCCCGGATTATAAAGGTCGCAGGAACACGGATTCAACTTTTGAACTTCGCAGGTCGTTCGTCTATCCTCTGTCCCGACGATGTCGAACAGCGCCCAATCTCTTTCCTTAGAACGCAAGATCAAGATGCACGAGGCACGCGAGGGGATCATCAATCGCCTGGCCATGACCCTGCCCCGAGCTATCAATCTCGACCGTTTCCTCACCGTTATCGTGTCGGAACTCGGGCGCATGATGAACGTCGACCGCTGCGACGTGATTCAACTCAAGTCAGCCAGCGAGCTGCGGATCAGTCATGAGTGGCGCGCTTCAGACGATGTGCCGTCGAGTCTCGGAACTGTCATTCCGCTCGATTTGAAACAGCTTTCGGAACACGTCGACATTCGCAAGCCAATTCGACTGAACGACACCGCAGCTCCCGGACTCGATCAAAAAGTCAGGTTTCTGACGGCAAGTTTGGGAACTCGTTCGCTGCTCGTCGTTCCGGTGATGCTCAACGACGACGTTCTCGGACTCGTAGGTCTGCACACAACAGGCACGCCGCGAGACTGGCTCGACGATGAAGTCTCGTTTCTTGAATCGATCGCGGGACAGATCGCGGTCGGTTATCAGTACACACGACTCTATACGGACAAAGAACGCGAGGCGGAAACAAAACGCGCGCTGCTTTCGATTGCCAACGCGTTGAATGCGCGTTCGGATTTTCGTGAGGTTTCGTCGCTGGTTTTGGAACGGGCGATCGCGCTTGTCGGCGCTGATTATTCGGCGCTGGGCGTGCTCGATCCGGCGGGCGGAAAGATCAATCTGGCGGCGTTCAAGGCGAGGCCTGATGCTGCTGTCGATGCGCTTCAGAGCCTGTTTGACGAGCACGGCCAGTCACTCGATGTGACGGCGTTTCCCGCGATGGTGGAAGTACTTGCGCAGGGCAAGACGTTACGTCTCCTCGATAAGGACCTGCCGTTTCCGATTCGTCTTGCTTTCAACTCACTGCTGGCCGGACGCGCGGCGCTCGTAGCGCCGGTTCGCGTTGGTGGGCAGACGTTCGGATTACTCGGCCTCGTCTGGAGCGAAGCGCGCGAGGGGTTTGATGAACACGAAGTCGCGCTGGTCGAGGGTATCGCCGACCAGATCGGCACCGCTCTCGAACGCGATCAGCTATCGGCGGAAATCATGCACCTGCGCACGGCGCTGCACGAACGTTACGGTGGCGATCGCATCATCGGTCAAACACCCGTCATCCGGCGCGCGATTGAATTGGCTCTGAGCGTTGCCGACACGCAGACGACGGTGCTGATCGAAGGTGAGTCCGGTACGGGAAAAGAGCTGCTTGCCAACTTGATCCATTTCAACTCCGGCCGCGAGGATCAACCGTACGTGAAACTAAACTGCGGCGCGATCCCGGAAACCTTGCTCGAGTCGGAACTGTTCGGTCACGAGAAAGGCGCGTTTACCGACGCACGTGCGTTGCGGCGTGGACGTTTCGAAGAGGCAAACGGCGGCACGCTGTTTCTCGACGAAGTTGGCGAGATGAGCCCGTCGGCGCAAGTGAAATTGTTGCGAGTTTTGCAGGACGGCGAGCTCACGCGCGTGGGTGGCAGCGAAGTGATCAAGACCGATGTGCGTGTGTTGGCGGCGTCGAATGTCGACTTGAAACGCGCCGTCGAGCTGGGCACGTTCCGGCAGGATCTGTTTTATCGTCTGTCGGTGTTTCCGATTAGGTTACCGCCCTTGCGCGAACGTCCGGAAGACATTCATCCGCTTGTGATTCACTTCCTCGAGCATTACAAGCAGAAGACCGGACGGTTCATTACCGGCATTTCCAAGGACGCGTTGCAGGCGATGATCACCTACGACTGGCCGGGTAACGTGCGCGAACTCGAAAACGCGATCGAACGCGCCGTGATCATCGCTTCAGGCCGCCAGATTGAAGTCGAAGATCTGCCCGATGCGATTAGCAAGATCGCGCTTCAGGAACGCGATCGAATAAAGGTTGAGCGCGCGAAAGCCGCCAGCGAGGGCCGCACGACTACGTTTCAAATCACCGTGCCGTCCTCGATGGAGGAGATTGAACGCCAGGCGATCGAAGCCACGCTCGAGTACACCTCCGGCGACAAATCGCATGCCGCCCGCCTTCTCGACATCGGTCGTAAGACGCTCTACCGGAAGCTCGACCAGTACAACGGTGGCCCTAAAGATTAGGCAACCGGAACACGGATTTGTTATAGTCCAACGCCGAAACATAAACAGAAAGGACCCCAAAATGGGATACGACGATTATCGGAGAGATAGCGGCGACAATATCTCCACTAGACTGACTTACCTGCTGATCGGCGGCGGCATCGGCGCGATTCTGGCGTTGCTTTTTGCGCCTAAATCCGGCCAGGAACTGCGCGGCGACATCGCCGATGCGACACGCAAAGGCATTGACCGTTCGCGCGAAGCAGCGCAACACCTGACCGACCGCGCCGGCGAGTACTACGAAGCCACGCGCGAGCGCGCGTCTGAGCTTTACACTCAGGCGGCGGGCAAGATCGGCGAAGTGGCCCATACTGCGCGTGAAGCTGCGACTCGTCAGGGCGGCACGGTTGCCGCTGCTATCGACGCAGGCAAGAAGGCTTATCAGGAAGAGAAGCGCAAGACTGAAATGTCGGGCCGCATCGAAGCGCCAAACTTCGGCGACAAGACAAACTGAGACTTAGACACTCGGCAATATGAACATCGCACTCTTGCAGATGAACACCAACGATCCGATGTTCTGGGTGATGGTGATTATTGCTGCTTCGTTCCTCGTCATCGCGATCGCCATGGTGGCGATCGCGGTGTTCGTTAACCGCGCCGTGAAGTCGGTCAACCGGATGGAAGACAAGCTGGAGCCGCTGATCGAGCGCGTCTCGGCGATGAGCGAACAAGGCAAGCAGATTGCCGTACAGGGCAAACTGATTGCCGAGCAGTTCACCGCAGTTTCCGGTCATCTTTCGACTGCGACCATGCACTTTTCCGAATCGCTGGCGATCATCAGAAGCGAAGTTAGCGAGCTGAAAGCGCTCGTCAGCGACACCGCCGTCGAGGCGCGCGATAAAGTGGAGCTCGTCAGCCGCACGATCGATCGCACGCACAGACAAGTGGCACTGACGACCGATTTCATTCATACGAAGGTGATCGAGCCGGCACGCGAGCTGGCGGCGATTATGGCGGGCTTCCGCCGTGGCCTCGAAGTCCTGGTCGCGCCCGTGCCGAAGCCCATAAATCAAACTTACGCTGAGGATGAGATGTTTATAGGCTGAGTGAATATTCCCAAGCGGAAACGCCGGACCCGAACCATCGCATCCTTGATGGTTCGGGTTTTTAAATCTCAGACTTCAGATCTGCGATCTCAGTCAGACTTCAGATCTGCGATCTCAGTTTGTTACTATTGCGAATTCAAACTTATGTCCACAGAAACCCCACTGGATCTAAAAAAGACAGTCAATCTGCCTAAGACGAACTTCTCCCAGAAGGCCAATCTGACGCAGAGCGAACCCGCGCGCCTCGAAAAATGGAACGAACTCGATCTCTATCGACTCATTTGCCAGTCACACACAGGCCGCGAAAAGTTCATCCTTCATGACGGCCCGCCGTATGCCAACGCTGACATTCATCTCGGCACGGCGATGAACAAGATCCTGAAAGACTTCATCGTCAGATCGCGCACGATGATGGGTTTCGACGCGCCGTACCTCCCCGGTTACGATTGCCATGGTCTACCGATCGAGCAACACGTCGAAAGAGCACTCGAGAAGAAAGGTAAAAAGAAGAGCGACCTGAGCGTCGAGACCTTCCGTCGACTCTGCCGCGAGCACGCCGAGAACGCCTTGAAAAGACAGACACGCGATTTCAAACGTCTCGGCATCCTCGGCGAATGGGATGATCCGTATCTCACGATGTCGAATCACTACGAAGCCGAAACAGCGCGCATGTTCGCGCGTTTTGTCGAACGTGGTTACGTCTACAAAGGCGCGCGGCCCGTCTACTGGTGCATCAAGGATCAAACAGCGCTGGCGGAAGCGGAAGTCGAGTATCACCAGCATACAAGCCCGTCGGTTTACGTGAAGTTTCCGCTGCGCAGCGATCCGTCACTGATCGATCCCGCACTGGCAGGACGAAAAGTGTTCGTGCTGATCTGGACCACCACGCCCTGGACGCTGCCGGCGAACCTCGGCATCGCCGTCCATCCTGATTTCGAGTATTCCGCGTTTGAATCCGGCGATGAGGTTTATATCGTTGCCAGCGAGCTCGTCGAACCGGTCGCAGTTAAATGCGACCTCGGAGAGAAGCCTAACGTTGTCGCGCGCTTCCCGGGTATAAAACTGGACCGCCTCGAAGCGGGCCATCCGTGGATCGACCGCCCTTCGCTGCTGATGGTCGGCGATCACGTGACGCTCGGCGGCGAAGCCGACGCGGAAACGGAGCTCGACGTCAGCGAAGCGCAAAAGAAATCACCCGACAGCAAAGCCGGAACGGGCGCGGTCCACACCGCACCGGGGCACGGACACGACGACTTCGTTATCGGCAAACGTTACGGTCTGGATATCTATTGTCCCGTTGACAATGCCGGCCGCTTCACGCCTGACGTCGCACATTTCACCGGCATGAGTGTGTTTGCGGCAAACGATCAGATCGTGGAGTTCATGCGCGAGCGTGGCGTGTTGCTATTCAGCGAGAAGTACGAGCATCGCTATCCGCATTGCTGGCGCTGCAAGAACCCCGTGATCTTTCGCGCGACGCCGCAGTGGTTCATCGCGATGGACGGTAGTCCGGAAGGAGAGGCAGGGAGAAGCGGAGATTCGGGGACGGGGATATGCGGAGACGTCTCCCCGTCACGGCATCCCCCCGTCTCCCCGTCACCGCATCCC
>CBFGMX010000035.1:0-36758 GCA_965649955.1 uncultured bacterium | reverse complement strand
CTGTTTGGGAAGTTGCCGGCCGGGGAAAGGTCCAGTGAAGCCTTATGCTTGTTTCCGTTCGAGATAATGATAGACCGGGATGCCGAGCGCGACGAGCGCCAGGCCGATCAGAGATCGAACCGGCGACGTGATCAGGGTGCTGATCAGCAGCCAGGCCGTGGTCAGTAGGAAAAGCAACGGCACGATCGGATAACCCCACGCGCGATATGCGCCCTCCGAGCTCGGCACACGCCGCCGAATAAAGAAAACCGACACGATCACCAACGCAAAGAACATCCAGTTCACGAAAATCACGTAATCAGTCAACGTGTCGTAGGAACCGGAAAGCGCCAGCACGCTAGCCCAAACGCCCTGGACGATCAGCGCGCGCACCGGCACGTGCGTGCGTTCCGAAACATGCGCGAGAGGTTTCGGAAACAAACCATCCCTGGCCATCGCAAACGGTATTCGCGAGTTCGCCATCGTCGACGTGTGCAGGGCGCCCAGCGTTGAGATCATCATCGCGGCCGCAATCAGACTCACGGCAATACTTCCTAAAAAGCTTTCGACAACGACGCCGGCAACCGATGAAGTTGCGGGAACATTAGCGACTTCCGTTGGCGTCAACACGTAGAAGTAAGTTGTGTTTACGAACACGTAAAGCACCATGCAGATGGTCATGCCGGTGACGAGCGCGAGCGGGAGGTTGCGTTGCGGGTTCTTCACCTCGCCGGAGACAAACGTCATCTCGTTCCAACCATTGTAGGCCCACAACGCGCCTAACATGGCTGCCGCAAACCCCGCGCTGCCGCCACGTGCGGCTCCCGCCACTCCTTCGCATGCACCGCCTGTGTCCTGCAACAGGAAATTGGTCCAGCTACCGCGAGCGAATAGTAGAACTCCCACACCGAGTGACACGACGCTTCCGACTTTGATCGTGGTCAGCAGGGTTGCGAATTTGCCGCCCATTGAAACTGACGCGCAGTTTACGATCGTGACGAATGCGATCGCGCCCAGAGCCGTAATTTGTAACGAGCCGAATGGAACCGGATAGCCCGGCAGATCGAGAGTGAAATAGGTAACGTCGAGCGCACCCGTCAGTAGTACGTTGAGGAAAATCGCGAAACCAACTGCGAGCGCTGCGAGCGAGCCAGCGCCCGAAGCAAAAAACCTCATCCAGCCAAACAAAAACGCCAATCGAGAACTGTAAGCGTTGCGAATGAAAACGTATTCGCCGCCCGCTCGCGGCCACATTGCGGCCAGCTCAGCGTAAGTCAGTGCGCCCGCGAGCGAGAGCAGTCCCGCTACGACCCAAACGGCAATAACGCGACCCGGCGTTCCGACGTTGCAGGTCATCACTCGCGACTTCAAAAACACGCCGGTGCCGATGACGTTTCCAACCAAAATCGCAGTGGCTGCGACTGGGCCAAGACCACGGACTAGCGCGAGGTCACGCGACTGATGTGTTGACATTGTTTGGCTAGAGAATCGATCCGGCTGAAATAGCGCGGCTAAAAGTATCACAGTTCAGCGACACTCTACTGCTACAATTGCGGCCAATTGAACCTATGTGGAAATACATAATCGTCTGGGCTTTGGTTGCGGCCCGTGCGCGCGCCATTCAGATAATCTCCCTCGGCAGAAGAGGAATGCCATGAAACGTACGCTTCTAATAGTTTTGCTGTTTGCTGTCGTTGTGCCGCTTCATGCACAGACGCCGGTGCGCACGATCGCCGTGACGATCGACGACCTGCCTTACGTTACGAACAGCGATGAGATCGACTATTTGACGGGTGCGAGGGTCGCCACCGCGAAGATTTTGAACACATTGAAGAAGCACAAAGCGCCCGCGGTCGGGTTTGTCAACGAACGCATGTTGGGAGAGGCGAAGGTCGAACGCGACGCGCGGATCGCGCTGTTACGGGACTGGGTCAAGTATGGAATGGTCCTCGGGAATCACACCTATTCGCATCCGGACCTCAACCTGCTGACCGTGGAGCAGTTTCAGGAAGAGATAACGAAGGGTGAAGTTGTGTCGCGGCAATTGATGAAGTCGCGGCGCCCTTACCAACTCTATTTCCGTCATCCTTTCACCCACACCGGCGACACGCGTGAGAAGAAGGAAGCGATCGAGAGGTTTCTCGCGGAGCGTGGTTACAAGATCACGCCGCACACGATCGAGAATTCTGACTGGATGTTCGACCGTCCCTACGTGCGGGCGTTGCAGAAGGGCGACAAGGAACTGGCGCAGCGTCTGCGTGAAACATATCTGGAGTTCACGATCGGCGCGGCTGCGTTTGCGGAGAAAGTTTCGCCACAGATTTTCGGACGGGAAATCCCGCAGATTCTGCTGATTCATTCCAACGACATCACCGCTGATTCTCTCGACGAAATACTGCGCAGGCTCGCAGCGCGCGGCTATCGTTTTGTGACGCTTGATAAAGTGATGTCTGATCCGGCATACGAAACGAAAGACACGTTTGTAACGAAGCATGGCCCTACATGGTTTGTTCGCTGGGCGCAAAGCAAGGGTTTGAACGTCAGCTTCAGAGACGACGCCGATCCGCCAAAGTGGGTCATGGATCTGTCGCGTCAACCTTAAACTCGAACGCCGGCGGGAAGTTTTTGCGTTCGATCGCCATCTAATCTGAAAAGCGGGTTCTAAACTGAGGTATCGGTGTTTTCGTGGAGTCGAGCGTCGTGTGGGAGATGGATCGGGTTTGGCTGATACTGTTGCTGACGTTCAGTGTGGCAGCCGCTTCGTGTGCGCGGCGAGGAGCGGCGGCCGATGTTCAGCCCAAGCCGGCTTTTCTTTCCGACAACACCCAATCGATTTACGCAGCGGATCCAAATGATTCATGGAATCGGATCTTCCGCGCGTTGTTCACTCGCACGGTGAAGTCTCGCGTGTCCGACGCTTTTCCCGAAGGCGCACCATTCGTTCGTGTTGAAGACGTGGGCATGAGGGCCGCCCCGTTTCGAATCAGCAAAGAGAAGTTCAGCAGGATCGAAATTGGCGACCGCGCAATCGAACCGCTTTATCCAACGTTCCTCACCACGGAAGGACCAGCGCAAGCTCTCTCCGACCCACGTTACTCGGAATTGGCCGGCGCGCTTCGCCAGGCAATCGGCGAAACGACAAGACGATCCGCAATTGAACGAGCGCTGATGCAGGCTGACGTCTGGGCCGCTTACGACATCGTCTACAACACACGGAGCAGTTCCGTTCCGGACTTCGTGCAGCGCAGGGACCAACTACTCGATTTGTTGCGGCAGTTTATCCGGAAACTGGCATTGTCGAGCGATGAGGTCAAGTCGCTGAAAAACAACTACCTCACCGCCGTGACGGCTATCAAACTACCGAAACTGTTTTCACCGGAAAGTGGGTGGTTGGAGATCGAGTTGCTTTCGCATCGTTCGCATGATGACGCGGCAGGTTATCGTCGGGCTACGCGAGTGTTTGTTAAGCCGCGAACGACACCTGAGAATCCCGTTCAATTTCTCGAAAGTCTTAAGCACAACCGGAACCACGAACAGGTAGAGGCCGTCGCGCTGGTTATCCAGGACCTGTTGCTCGACACGTCCAGCCACGTCGTTCCCTCGCCGCTGTTTACCGATGTCCAGTTTCGGTTTTTCAAGAATGGACCGAAGGCGGGCGAGGTTTCTGCTGAGCTGCAACAGTTTGAACTGAGCCGGCGAAAGTTGTTGACGGAGCCAACATCAGGCGGGTTTGTCGAGTATGCGCCGGCGAGTCCGGCATACCTCAACTCCGCCGGAAATGATTACGAATTCGCCACTCCGATTTACGAAGCTGACGCCCCGATAATGGTCCCGTTGCGAACACGCTGTGCGGAATGTCACGGTAATAAGTTGACCATAATCATGACTTACTCGATTCACTACTTCCCGCCGGTGCCAACCACGAGGATCCTTAGAACATTGGACCATGAGCGCGCATTTTATGTCGCGCGGCGCAAAGAGGAGCGCGACGACTTCAAATCGTTGCTAACGTCGCGCTAGCCGGCCTGCGCTTAGCCTGCCTGCGCTAGCCGGCCTGCGCTTATCCGATCAAGCGCGACAAGTACCAGATATTGCCGAACTCGTCGTTGACCCATGCACTGCGTTCGCCGTACGGCTGGTCCGTCGGCTCCAACGCCGATGTCGCTCCCGCACTCAGCGCTCGTTGATACGCCGCGTCGACGTCGTCAACAAACATGTAGATGGCCGACTGCATCGGTTGCCATTGATCGTGCGCTTCACCCATCTCCACGATCGCATCACCGATACGTACTTTCGCGTGGTAAACAAAGCCTTCGTTTGATTGGTGTCGTTCAACCACCTGCGCTCCGAAAGCGTTCACCAGGAAATCGATGAACTTCGGCGCGCCAACCGGATGGAAATACATCGTGACATTGTGGAGATCCGGAATCGGCGTTTCGTCAAACCGCTTCGCGATATACCACTCATTGCCGCCAATGTCCTTCACAGCAGCGATGCGTTCGCCGTACTCCTGATCTGACGGCCCGGCGAGGGAAGTCGCACCGGCCGCCACCGCGCGCGCATAGACGTCATCGACGTCCGCAACGTACAGGTGAATTGCAGCGGGTTTAGGGTCAAAACCTGGACCACCGCCAATGAATACCTTCGAATCACCAATCGTCACCTCGCAATGCAGCCCTCCCGCCGAACCCGTAGCGCGGAACGATTCGACTGCACCGAATGCCTGCTTCACGAAATCGACCATCTCTACCGCGGGTTGCACCGTCAGGTACGGGTTAACGGTGTGGAAACCTTCACGCTTGAACTTCGTTACTTCGGTCTGTTTAGCCGTGGTACTCATGTCGTGCTTGCCTCCCAGTTGTTGCTTCAGAGCGGCGCGAAACTCCTCGGACGGCAGACCGTGCAAGTCGCGCGCGACCGCTACGAGTTCTGTCAACTCACGATCGGCTTCATTCACAGCGGCTTCGCGTTTCGCGAGCAGCGCGCTGATAGCGTCGTCCAGTTGATCGATGATGGAGCGTTCAGCCATTTACTTAAACTCAACTACTCGCGTAATCGTGCCCGAAGGTTTTCCAAACCGCGAAATTGAAGCTGTTTGACTGCACCTTCGCTGCGATCGAGCTCGGATGCGATTTCGCGAATACTTTTCTCCTCTGCAAAACGCAGCAGAATTACTTTGCGCTGGTCTTCCGGCAGCGTTTCGACGGCGCGGAAGAGTCGCGCGCGTCGTTCTACTTGTTCGAGATCGGGATCGACAGAAAGTTTTGACGCCAACTCAGTTTCGGCCACTTCGCGCGACTGCTTCCGCGCCTGGTCCGCGATTGCATTTGCGGCAATGCGGTAGAGCCAGGTGATGAACGGTGCACCACGCCATTTGAACTTTCCGATGTTCGCGAGGGCTTGTTGAAAAACGTGGGCGGTGAGATCCTGTGTTTGCGAACGGTCCTGGACACGGCACGCGACATAGGCGTAGACGCGGTGGAAATTCAGCTCGTAGAGCTCCGCAAAGCGGCCCGGATCCTGCTGAGCAGCCTCTATAAGTACGCGTTCGTCCGATTCAGTAACCCGACTCAAGTTAGCCTCGCGCCGTTTTCTAGTGAGTAAAACTGCGGTAGACCGGAAAAGTTACGGTGTTTTGTGGAACATAATTCACTCTGGTGAGTGGATCAAGCGATAACCGCTGTGTGTTACAACGGCTGCTGGGTAAGCTCACATGTGAACAACGATCACGAATCCTGAAAAACCGGGTCCCGTTATGAACCTCAAACTCAAATTGCTGCTCTGTTGTCTCCTCGCAATCGCATTTACGCCAGGCATCCCCGTCCGTACCGCTCAAAAAGACAAGGAAGCGGAGCAAAAAGCCGAGCTGGAAAAGAAGACGCTCGCTCTTTTGAACGACGTCGCTGCCGGAGCATGGGGACTCAAGCTACCCGAAAACCGTTTGTTCATTATGTCCGGTGCCGCTGACCTGTTGTGGTCCTTCGACGAGAAACGCGCTCGCACCCTCTACTGGGACGCGCTCAACTCCGTCAACTTAATAGCTGCACCGTCGCGCAGTGGAACTCAACCTCTGTCGGAATCCGACCGTAATGAAGAGATCCGAATTCATCTCGTTATCTACGAGCTTAGACAGAAACTGTTGCGTCAGGTCGCACGCAGAGACGCTCAACTCGCCATGGACATGTTGCGCGCGACCCGGCAGGTCCCGCCACGACAGTGGCCGCCGGAGTATTCGTTTCCGAGCGATCTGCAACTCGAACAGGAGATCGCCGCCGAGATCGCGGTGCGTGATCCCGCGCTGGCGTTGAAGCTTGCGCGTCAGAGTCTGGCGAAAGGTGTCACGCTCGAGTTGTTCAATCTTTTGCGCCAACTCAACGACAAAGACCCTGAGAAAGGTTCGCAGTTTGCCAACGACGTCATAGAGAAGCTGAAAACGATCAATCTTGCCAACGACTTTCTCGCGTGCATCGTTGCGGTCGACCTCTTGCAGGCGAGCAGAACACCGGATGCCCAACCTCGCGCACGATTGACTAATCGTGTCGGAAGTTTGGGAGGTTTCAAGATCCTGAAGCTCAGCGACGAGCAAAAACGAGAGCTCGTGGACATACTGGCAAACGCGGCACTGACCACATCCGCTAACGGAAGAATGCTGAAGCAGGTCGGGCAGGTGATGCCCGAAGTGGAGCAGTTTGCTCCGGAACGCCGCGACGCGATCGACAGAAAACTGTCGAGCTTCAGACGCACGCTGAGTGAGGGCGAGCGCAATCAAAACAACTACAACTCGCTGATTCGCGGCGGTACGCCGGAAGAGCTCGTGCGAGCAGCCACGTCCGCCGACGAGGGAAACCGGTTGATGCTGCTTCGACAGGCGGCGTTACTCGCGCTTGCTCATGGAACGACGGACTCGTTTCGAGACGTCGTGAACAAAGATATTGCCAACGAGAGCCAACGCGCGACGGTGCTTGATATCCTGGATACGCATGAGATTACCGTCGCTGCCGGTCGAAAACAGATCGATCAATTAACGCGAATCCTGCCGAAGATCCGTCGCAAGGAAGAGCGTGCGCGCGCGATGGCTGAGCTGGCGATAATGCTGAAGGAAAAGGGTCAAACGGAAGAAGCTTCGGCAATGCTCGATGAAGCGGCAACTTTGATCAAGATGGATCTGAAGGACGAGAAGCAGACAAACGCGCTGCTGACGTTGATGTGTGCGTATGCTGCCGTCGATCCGCCAAAGGCTTTTGCCCTTGCCGAACGAAGCGTCGACCACGCCAACAGTCAGATCTCGCTGCTTCTGCTATTGGATAAGGTAGTGAAGACGGGTGCCGTGAAGAAAAACGAGATTCTTCTCGAGCAGCCGCAGTTAATGTCGCTGGATCTCCTCCTGTTCAGGTATGGAAAAGGTGTCGCCGCGCTAGCCAGGGCCGACTTCAATCGCACCCGAGCGTTGGCTGAACGATTCGAGCGCAACGAACTGAAACTCATGGCCCAGCTTCTGGTGCTTAAAGGACTCCTCCAACCGCAGCCTTCCACGGATGCGATCGTTGGTTCACGCGTTATGTGACGTCAACCTTAACTCGCGTATTTGAGGGGCGTGTAAACAGTGCTGCCATTGTTTACCGACGATTAGCTATTCCCAGGCTACAGACATACGTATTTTTAGATCCCCGGCTCGATATAGAAGGATCCTGCCATTCAAAATCAGCATGAATCTGTGATGACATCACAGGCCGCGACTTGTAATGTTTGCGATGGTACTGAGGATGTCGCAGTAATCACTTATAACGAACTGATAACGGAGCCCGTGCGTTGATCATCAAGACTAGTATTGCAGTCATGTTCGAACGAGGGGGAAGATGCGTAACCCGACACGCAGTTTTACGCACTCATCGCGCCGCACTGATGATGCCAAACAGAGGTTTTATCATCCGGAGTTAGACGTACTTCGGTTTGTCGCCTTCTTAGGGGTCTTCATGCATCACGCCCTGCCCAGGGACGCACGTCTCTACACGGGCAGCGGCCTTTCCCCGACTGTGACTGAATGGATCCTCGCTGCCAAAGAGGCCGGCGCCTTTGGTCTGGATCTCTTCTTCGCCCTCAGCGCTTACCTGATCACCGAACTCTTACTGCGCGAGCACGCGAACCGCGGCACATTTAGCGTTTCCGCTTTTTACGTGCGGCGCGCACTGCGCATCTGGCCGCTTTACTTCACCTTCCTCGCGCTGACAGTCTTTGTCATTCCGTCAATCATTCCTGCCGAAAGATTTGGACCAATCTACATATTCTCGTTCGCGCTTTTTTTCGGCAACTGGGTGTGTGCCGCGCAGGGACTTCCGTTTTCCGTTGCCAGTCCGCTGTGGAGCATATCGGTTGAAGAGCAGTTCTATATCGGCTGGCCGCTCTTGTTACGATTCTTCGGAGTCAATCGTCTGAAGCAGCTCGTCTTTGCGATGTTGTCCGTGGCCGTCGTGACCAGAATTGTTTTGGCCGTTTGGGGCGTCGAACATCCCGGTGTCTGGTGTAACACTATTGCGCGACTCGATCCGATTGCCCTGGGCGCCATTCTCGCTTTTGCGCTTAACGGCCGTGCACCGCAACTCAGCAATGCCGTGCGGGCGGGATTATGTGCATCGGCACTGGCGACGTGGTGGTTGACGGCAAGGTATCTCAGCTCGGATGGTCCATCGAGTGTGGCCACGTTTGCGCTTAGTGGGTTCGCGAGCGTGGTGATGCTGGTTGCCGTTCTCAGGCCCGAGGCGCGACTGCTGCGCGCTCAACCGTTCTCGTGGTTGGTCTATCTGGGGCGAATCTCGTACGGGTTGTACGTCTTCCACTTGTTTGCGCTTGCTCTGATGGCGAACCTTTTGGTCGTCCCTGGTCTTGGAATCCCGCTCACTTTTGAACTTCGGCTAGTGTCGTCGTTAATGCTGACGATTGCGCTGGCAACTGTGTCGTATAAATTACTTGAACAACCATTCCTGAAACTAAAAGACCGCTTCAGGCCCACCGGAAAACGACAATCAAAATTTAGTTTGACCGACAAGGCGCCACTCACCCACGGCGCCACCTGAGATCTTCAGGGCCGCCCTCCCAAACGGGCGGCGTAGCAATTAATGTCGCGTGAGTCTCTGTGTCCTTCTCCGGCTCTGCGTCTTGTTTGCAGCAAGCTTCATGGTCAGGCTAATGCGATTGCATTCGTGTCGTAATCGTGAGTGGTGACATTGCCGAGTGGATCTGTTTGGGTGGATAAGCGTCCGGCGTCGTCGTAGTCGTACCTGGTTTCCCGGCCGAGAGCGTCCTTCATGAGTGTACGCTGGCCGGTGATGACGCTGTACTCGTAGGTAGTTAAGTTGTCGAGCGGATCCCTGGTCGAGCGCAGGTTTGTGCCGGCCGCGTCGTACTCATTGACCGTCAACTTGTCGCGCGCATCCCGGACAGTCAGCACCTGCCGAGCGTGGTTGTAGGTGAAACGCGTGATGTTATGCAGCGGATCTTCAATGCTGGTGCGGTTGTCCGCTGCGTCGTAAGTGTAGATAGTGGTCTGGTTGAGCTCGTTGGTCTCAGTGCGAAGGTTGTCAAACTCGTCATAGGTGAACGTCTTCACCCCGTTCTTCGCATCAACCTGTCGCAGCACGTTGCCACGCTCGTCGTACTCGTAGCGCGTTGCATGGCCCAGGCGGTCGGTGATCGTTTCCACACGGTTCGCAACGTCGTGGTCGTAGATCACCGGCTTGTTGAAGGCGTCGAGCTGGCCGATTAGCCGACCCGCTGGATCATACTGGTTGGTCAAGACGTTGACGCCGCGCGCGTCAAGGATCGTCATCAAGTGGTGATCGGAGTTGTAGTCGAACTTAGTCTCGTTGTTCTCGCGATCCTTAAAGACCCGAAGGTCGCCATTGCCGTCGTAAGTGTAAGTTTGCGGGTTGCCATCGGGATCGGTGATCTTCGTGATCCGGCCTAAAGCATCGCGTTCAAAGGCGATACTCTTGCCTGAGGAATGAATTACTCCACCTGCCGAGATTGTCAGCGTGTTGCCGTAAGGATCGGCGATGCTACTCACTCCCGTCTGTTGACTGATCACATACTTCACGCCTTCCGCGGTGGTCAGCCGGAAAGTGATGGAGTTGAAAATGTCCGGATTGTTTTGGTTGAAGACGTACTGGTCCAGGAATGCTGCCTAGTGATTCGACTAACACATCCGTGGGCCCAACAACTTCGAGCGTCGCGTGCGTGCCCGGTTGCGGCGTGAACGTCAACTGCGTTGATGTCACGGGCGCGAATTGCTGGCAATGAATCGAAGTGGAAGCAAGAAACTTAACACCTTGCCATCGCCGAAAGTTACCGTAACTTTGTGGGGACGGCTCGGTTCGAGACAGTAAGTCGGGATCGCGCCGCTCGAAACGGTCTGGTGCCAACCCAGACCAAGCACACCCGTCTTCTCAACGCGCGCGTTGCGCAAGCTCATCTGCCAACCCACGCCGAAATCACCGACGCGTTTGTCGCGACTGTCGTAACCGCGTATCACTTCAATCGGCAAACCGGCAACCGGCACATTCATGTCGCTGAACGCCAGTTGGAATTGGCCCACCTTGAAATTCTTATCGACCAGAACACTGATCGACGTGAATGAGATCTGCCCGTACTGATCGGTCGCTTTCAGCCGCACTGAATAAGTGCCGTTGAGCATCAGCGTCGTGTCGAGAGTTCCGAGTAGGGCATTCGTCACCGGACCACTACCCGATCCGAACTGCGTCCAGATTTGATTGTTGCTTATTCGGTGTTGTTTAACCTTTATTTCAGAAGACTACCTCCAAACTACTATCGCCGCTGCGAATATGTTATTGATGGTACCAACCATTCATAACGTTCGCAGGATTGAGGGAAAAGGGGAGGAGAATTATGCCATCACGAAAAGCAGAAGCTCAGTGGGAAGGTAATCTGGCCGAGGGTAGTGGAAGATTGAAAGTGGGTAGTGGCGCGTTTGATGGTCCATACTCGTTTAAGTCTCGATTTGAAGAAGGACAATCGGCGACTAACCCTGAAGAATTGATTGGCGCGGCTCACGCCGGTTGTTTCACCATGGCCCTGACGGCGCAACTCACACGTGCCGGGCAACCGCCGAAGCGGATCCATACCACAGCGCAAGTCAAACTCGAAAAAATCGGCGACGCATTCTCGATCACGAAGATAAATCTCGAAACGGAAGCAGAGATTCCTGGAATCGACGATGCGACCTTTCAGCGGTATGCAACCGACGCCAAACAGAATTGTCCGGTCTCGAAAGCGCTGGCCGGAACGCAAATCAGTCTGACCGCGAAGCTGCTTTAAACCAGTTCGCCAAGCTTTCCACAAAAAGGGACTAATCGGGTGAAGATTTCTCCCGCAAGACGCAAAGACGCGAAGACGCAAAGAGTATCGTGTTTCTGACTGCTTTGTTTGCGTCTTTGCGCCCTTGCGCGATAAATATTCTTGCCATAAGGTCCGCGAACAGAATTGGACGTACTTTTTGTGCAAAGCCAGTTCGCCATGAGTAAAGAGCAACCAATCGCCGAGCACTTGCAACAACTCAACGAAGCCGTCGGGCAACTGGTAACGCGTCCGGCGATACGCACGCTCGTCGATAATCTCAAGGATCAACTGCAACAGACATCCGAGCCCTTTGTCTGGTCCACGATCGATCTGCAATCGATCACGACGCGGCTGCCGGACGACATAAGATCGGGTTGGATCTTCGTGCTCAAGAAGGACTTCCCCTCGGGTTGCCATTACCATCCGAACAGTATCCAGCACATGGTGATGATAGAAGGCGCTGGGCGGTCGAAGGTCGGATCGATCTCGAGTGAGATGAAGCTGTTTGGCGAACCGGGTAGCTCGTTGTCAGACACCTGGTACGTTATTCCCGAAGGCGTGCCGCACGAGTTCTTTCCCGAGGGACAAGACGTCGTTGTGGTGTCGTTTCATACCTGCGACTCAGACGAGCTGGAAGAAATAAGCTGCGACTCAGGTGCGACTCGCAATTACGAGGTTCGTGGTTAGTCACATCAGAAACATGGATTAAAAACCAAACCAAAAAGGGCGGGTTGGTTCAATGAACATTAAGTCGCTGGGCGGAACGTTCATCTGCCTCTTATTAACGACTGCGGCCCAGGCTCAACCAATCAGGAACGCAATCCGCGACGTAGCCCGGCCGTTGCCTCTGTCAGCCGTGCGCGTCACCGGCGGCCCGCTGAAACGCGCGCAGCAACTCAATGCCGATTATCTTCTGAAACTCGAACCCGATCGCATGATGGCGTATTACCGCAAACGCGCAGGTCTCGAACCAAAAGCACAGGGCTATCCCGGCTGGGACGGCGACGGCCGAAATCTCACCGGACACATCGCGGGTCACTACCTCTCCGGTGTGTCGCTCATGTTTGCCGCAACAGGCGATCCGCGCTTCAAAGAGAGAGCCGACTATCTCGTGAAGGAGATGAAGGAGGTCCAGGACAAGAACGGCGACGGTTATCTCGGCGCGGTCGATGGGCTGCGCGAGAAATTTGCCGAAGTTACGAAAGGAAACATTAAGTCGAACTTCTTCGATCTGAATGGTCTATGGTCTCCCTGGTACACCTTGCACAAAACGTACGCGGGTTTGCGAGACGCTTACCGCTTCACCGGCAACCGCACCGCGCTCGAGCTGGAGATCAAGTTCGCCGCCTGGGCGGATACGATCATGTCGAAGCTCACGCCGGAACAGACGCAGCAAATGCTCAACACTGAATTCGGCGGCATGAACGAGGTGCTGGCGGATCTCTACGCCGACACCGGCGACAAGCGATGGCTCGACCTTTCACATCGCTTCGATCACCACGCCTTTCTCGATCCACTAAAACGCCGCGAGGACAAACTCGCGGGTCAGCACGGAAACACGCAAGTGCCAAAAATGCTCGGAGTGCTGGCGCAATACATCTATAGCGGCGACAAATCTTTCGGTGTCGCGGCGGAGTTCTTTTGGGACGCCGTCGTTAACGATCACTCTTACGCGACCGGCGGGCATGGCAAAGACGAATACTTTGGTCCACCCGATCAGTTGGCTGAACGCGTTGACGGAAGAACGAACGAGACGTGCAATGTTTACAACATGCTGAAGATGACGCGCCGTCTGTTCGCGATTCGTCCTGACGTAAAGTATGCAGAGTTTGAAGAGCGAGCCCTGTTCAATCACATACTTGCTTCGATGGATCCGGAAGACGGCCGCACGTGCTACATGGTGCCGGTAGGAAGAGGAGTGCGTCACGAATACCAGGACATGTTTCGAAGCTTTACCTGTTGCGTCGGTAGCGGCATGGAGAGTCACAGTTTGCATGGCGACGGTATCTACTTCGAATCCGGGGATAGGCTTTGGGTGAATCTCTATGTTCCGTCGACGGCAACCTGGAACGAAGCAGGTGCGACGATAACGACGACTACAGACTTTCCCGAAGGCGATGCCGCGACCCTGAACCTTACTTTGAAACGGCCGAAGTCTTTCACATTGGCGTTGCGCCGGCCGACGTGGGCAGGTGACGGTTTCGCAGTCAAGGTGAATGGTAAGACTTTGGAGAAACTACCTGGTCCTGGATCGTACGTCGAGTTGAAAAGAAACTGGAAAACAGGCGACACGGTGTCGCTGGTCCTGCCGAAGAAGTTGCATATCGAAGGACTCGCCGACAACGCGCGACGTGCGGCGTTGATGTGGGGACCGTTGGTGCTCGCTGCCGATCTTGGACCGGAACGCCGCGGTGGACCATCATCCGAACTTCCTGCGCTGGTAACGGCCGACAAACCCGTCACGGAGTGGTTACAACCGGTGCGTGACAACCTCGGGGTTTTTCGAACGGCGGGTGTTGGCCGCACCGTAGACGGCCAGGCCAGCGAGGTCGAGTTTGTTCCCTTCTACCGCCTGCACCGGAAAACTTATTCAGTCTACTGGGACCTCTACACAAACGATGGTTGGACCAGAAAAGTCGAAGAGCTGAGGGCTGAACGCGCGAGGCAGCAGAAGTTGGAGGCAGCCACGATAGTATTTCTCGCGCCGGGAGATCCGGAACAGGAGAAGACTTTCAGTCCGAAAAGTGAAGAATCGACGCCGGATCGCGTTTTGGGCCGTGTCGGACGTCGATCCAGGAAGTGGTTTTCGTATGAGCTGCCGGTCGATCCTGCCAAACTGTTGGTCCTGGTGGTGACGCTGAATCCGGAAGAACGCGCGAAGCGATCGTTTGAAGTCGTGGTCGATGGACAGCGTATCGGGGAAGGGGCGATTGATCGTTATCCGCCGGGCAGTCCGACCGGACGCTTTTACGACGTCGAATACAAGATCCCGGCGGAACTTGTTAAAGACAAGCAGAAGGTGACCGTTCGTTTTCAATCGACTGGCGGGAACGAAACCGCGACCATCTATGGCATTCGAATAGTGCGCGCTGAGGAAAGATGAAACTAATTCTTGCGGCGCTTATTCTGATCTCGATTTGCATCATCGGTGGTCCCTTTCTTGCCACGACAGCCAACACGGATTACATCGAACTCGAGACGCCTGACTTCAAACTGAGATTGGTCAAGGCGACCCAAACCGTCGCGGCACTCGAGCCGAAGAACACACCGGGATTTGACTTCACGCCGGCGGATCGTCTGTCGCAACGCGCAGCTAACCGCTATCACCATCTCGGAGACCTGATCCTTCGCGCGCGCAGCGGGACTTCCGGAACATGGCAAAAATACGACACGGCCGAGTCGCGTAAGCCCGTCGAGCCGATGACGCCGGTTGGTCCAACGCTGGCAGCGGCAGACCTGACGCCAACGCTGCCCGCTGACATTCCACTCCAGATCACGCGATCGTGGATCGTCGACAATGGCGCGCTTGTGTTGCGTTTCGAACTCAGAAACAAGACCGTCGACCCGGTTGAAGTCGGTGCACTCGGCTTGCCGATGGTCTTCAACAACATCATTTCCGGCCGCAATCTCAAGGAAGCGCACGAGAAGTGTTCATTTTCCGATCCTTACATTGGCGAGGATGCCGGATACTTACAGGTAACCCGGCTGAGTGGAGTGGGCCCGGCGCTGGTGGTTGTGCCCGACGGCCTCACACCGTTTGAGGGTTACCACCTGCTGAACGAACCAACAAGGCCGAGTCAAACGTTCGAAGGCGTATTCGCGTGGATGGTCCACACCCGGGCTTACGCCGAAGATGAATGGCGTGGCGCCGATCCCTGGAATCCACCCACGTCGGCAATAATTCCTCCACGCGCGAGAAAGACCTTCGGCGTCAAGTTTCTGCTGGCCGACGCGATTCGCAACATCGAAACCGCACTGGCGCGAGACAATCGGCCCGTCGCCATCGGAATTCCCGGGTACATTTTGCCGATGGATATCGACGGCCGTCTGTTCGTTAACCACAGCCGCAAAGTGAAGACCTTCACCGTCCAGCCGGAGGGCGCACTCGAAGTTAAAAACGACGGCGTCAAAGCAAAGAAGTGGCAAGTTTTTCGCGTCCGGGGCAAAACCTGGGGCCGCGCGCGTCTCGCGCTCACTTACGACGACCGTACTACACAATCGATCAGCTATTACGTGACGAAGCCCGCGGCCCAGGCGGTTGCGGATCTAGGAGAGTTCCTTTTCACGCGCCAATGGTTTGACGATCCGAACGATCCGTTTCATCGCAGTCCATCCGTCATGAGCTACGACCGCGAGGCAAACAAGATCGTCACCCAGGACAGCCGCGTGTGGATTGCCGGTCTTGGCGATGAAGGTGGCTCGGGGTCGTGGCTGGCCGCCGCGATGAAACAGTTTGGCCAGCCACGCAGGGAAGAGATCGCGAAGTATGAACAGTTTATCGATCGCGTTTTGTGGGGCGGTCTGCAATACAACGACGGGCCAAACCGCTATGGCGTGAGAAAGAGCCTCTTCTATTACTCGCCGCAAGACGTCCCCGGGTTCAAATACGATCCGGCGCTCGATTGGACCACGTGGACCAGTTGGAAGAAAGCCGATGCAGAGTCGATCGGGCGCGGTTACAATTATCCCCACGTGATCGCGGCGTACTGGTCCATGTACCGTCTGGCGCGCAACCATCCGGGCCTGGTTGCGAACCATGCCTGGGACTGGTACCTGGATCAGGCGTACGAAACCGCCAGGTTCATGTTTGGCAGACAGGCAAACGGACGACGGCGCGTCGGCTACGTCGAACTGGGCTTGATGGAGGGAGACGTTATCGTCGCCTTGCTCGACGATCTAAAACGTGAGAGCTGGCAGGAGAAGGCGCAGGTCATCGAAGGTCTAATGCGCGAACGAACGGAGCGCTGGAAGCAGGATGCCTATCCGTTCGGTAGCGAGATGGCCTGGGATTCTACGGGCCAGGAAGAGGTTTACGCCTGGTGCAAGTACTTCGGTCATGCGGACAAAGCTCTGGTGTCACTCAACTCGATCATCGGCTACATGCCAACCCTGCCGCATTGGGGTTACAACGGCAACGCTCGTCGTTACTGGGACTTTCTCTACGCAGGCAAGATCAGACGGATCGAACGGCAGTTGCACCATTATGGCTCGGGACTCAATGCGATTCCGGTCCTCGCGCACTATCGAGAGAATCCTGACGACGAATATCTCTTGCGCGTTGGTTATGGCGGGATGATGGGCGCCTTGTCGAACATAGACCAGGAGGGTTTCGCTTCCGCGGCATTTCATTCGTTTCCTTCGACACTGAAGTGGGACCCTTACAGTGGCGACTATGGTCCAAACTTCTTCGGTCATGCCTTCAACGTCGCTACCTACGTCGTCGATCATCCGGAGTTTGGCTGGCAGTCGTTTGGAGGAAACATCAGTGTCAGCGGCAACTGGGTGAATGTTCAGCCGCTCGACTCGTTTCGCAAGCGCGTTTACGTTGCACCGCTCGGTTTGTGGCTGACACTGGACGCCGGCACATTCGAACGAATTGCGATCAACAGCAGATCGAACATCGTGCGCGTGACGCTCTCGCCGGCGGACGTCTTCACGCCAAACGCTCGCCTGCGCGTGCAACAGCCTGCGAAAGTTCCACGAATCGGAACTTACGCGCCGCGACAAAACTTTGTTAACGAGCGAGATGCGTTTACGATTCCACTCGGACGCTCGACGACGACGATCGAGTTCATTCACAGGTGACCCGAGATGACGTGGGAAGAGCGGTGGCATCCGCTACGAGAAGAGTGGGTAATAATCGCAGCGCACCGGCAGGATCGGCCGTGGAGTGGCAGCACGGTTAATCAAAATGCCGGCGCGTTGCCGCCGTACGTCGCCGATTGTTATCTCTGCCCGGGAAACGTGCGGGTCAGCGGCAAAGTCAATCCCCACTACGAACAGACGTTTGTTTTCGACAACGATCATCCGTGTGTCTCGCTCGCAGCCCCGTCTTCACTCGAGACGCCGGGCGGTCCCTATCAGAACCGCGCGGCGCGAGGAATCGCGCGCGTAGTTTGTTACAGTCCCAGGCACAATCTCACTCTCGCCGAGCTGTCGATCGACGAGATCCGGCAACTGCTGGACGTTTGGCGCGAACAGTATGAAGAACTCGGTCGCTTGCCCGACATCAATCACGTGCTGATCTTCGAGAACAAAGGCGAGGTGGTCGGCGTGTCGAATCCGCACCCTCATTGCCAGATCTACGCGACCAATTTTGTATTCAAAACAATCGAAACAGAGGCCCGCGCCTGTCAACGTTACCTGGACCAGACGGGCCGAGTGCTTTTTCAGGACATCATTCGCGCCGAACAGCAGACCGGCACACGCATCATCGCGGAAAACGAGTCGGCCATTGCTTTCGTGCCGTATTTTGCGCGCTACGCTTACGAGGTCTTTGTCGCTCCGAAACAACCGCATCCAAGTCTCGCGACACTCTCCGCGACCGAGGTCCGTGATTTTGCGAGCGTGCTGAAAAACGTGCTCGTCAGGTTCGACAATCTGTGGCAAATGCCGTTTCCCTATGTCATGCCGTTGCATCAGGCGCCGACCGACGGCGGAGATTACCGCGGTTTTCATTTTCACATCGAGTTTCATCCGCCGTTGCGCAAACCGGACCTGTTGAAGTTTCTCGCGGGGCCTGAAATTGGCGGCGGCAATTTTCTAAGCGACACCTCACCGGAAGAGAAAGCAGCCGAACTGCGAGCGCAGTCGGACGTCCATTACAAAGAGTCGCTGAAATGACCAACGAAAGCGTGCGTGACATTCGGCAGCTTCTGCAACCCGTGCGTCATCTGCACGAACAGATTCGTGCGTCGGTGGTCGAGGCCTGTGAACGCGCAACGTCTAGCGAGCTGGCGACGGTCGTCAGCGAACAGGAAGGTGACACGATCTTTGCGCTGGACCGTGTCAGCGAACAACTGTTGATCGAGTTCTTTGAACGCGAAGTGGCGACGCTCGCGCCAGTGTTACTCATCGCCGAAGGTTTGGACGAGGGTCAGATCGTCTTGCCGCGCGGCACTGCCGAGTCTGATGTGCTCTGGCGAATCATCGTCGATCCAATCGACGGCACGCGCGCTTTGATGTACCAGAAACGCAGCGGCTGGATACTCACCGGTGTCGCTCCCAATCGTGGTCCAACTACAGGGCTGCACGACATCCAACTCGCCGTGCAAACGGAGATCCCGCTCGCTAAACAACACCTTTCAGACGTGTTATGGGCTTTTCGCGGTGAAGGATTTCAGGCCGAACGCTTCAACCGCCTCACCGGCGAACACGCTACGCTCCGGCTGCATCCGTCGACGGCGGGCGATATCGCTCAGAGCTATTCACAGGTGGCACGTTTTTTTCCGGGTGTGCGGGATGTGCTCGCGTCGATTGACGACGAGATCGTGCGGGGCGCAGTTGGTCCACCACAGCCCGGTAAAGCGCAGTGCTTTGAAGATCAATACACGTCGACAGCCGGTCAACTTTACGAGTTGATCGCCGGGCACGATCGCTTCACTGCCGATCTGAGAGCGAACCTTGGTCCAGTCGCGACCGAACGCGGATTACCGAGGCCCTTGTGTTGTCATCCTTATGATTTATGCACTGAACTCATCGCGCGTGAAGCAGGCGTGATTGTTACGGGCGTGGATGGTGGTCCACTGACGGCACGTCTGGCTGTTGAGCCTGACGTAAGTTGGGTGGGTTATGCAAACGAACGCATTCGCGCGACTGTCGAGCCGCTTCTGTTGGCCGCCCTGAAGAGTCGCGGTTTAGTCAATTCGGATCACGGGGGTTGAGCATGTATAGCGTCGTTCACCCCGCTTCTTTAGGGACGCCCGATGTGCAGGGTTTTATCGATCTCCTCAACGGACTTGCCGATCATCCGTTCTCACCGGCTCGCGAAATATTTGCCAACGATGCCGATCTGATCGTCGCCCGCGCGCCAGGACGATTGGACGTGATGGGCGGGATTGCCGATTACTCCGGTTCACACGTGCTCGAGTTTCCGATTGCGGAAGCTACGTTTGCGGCGGTGCAGTTGAATGCGGAGCGCACGCTCAACATCGTCAGTTTGATGGAAGACGACTCGCTGCATGCTTCGTTTACGATGCCGTTGAGCGTTCTCGATGGACCAATCGAATATGAAATGGCCCGCGAGTTCTTCAAACGTGACGCCGCGCGCCGTTGGGCCGCGTACGTTGCCGGAGTGTTTTTGGTCTTGATGCGCGAGCGCGATGCGAGCTTTGCGAGCGGCGCGAATATTTTGGTCTCTTCGCGAGTACCGCTGGGAAAGGGTGTGAGTTCGTCGGCGGCTTTGGAAGTGGCCGTTATGGAGGCAGTCGCCGCGGCTTTCGACATCAGAATCGAAGGAAAAGATACGGCGCTGCTGTGTCAAAAGGTTGAGAACCTGGTAGTCGGCGCGCCTTGCGGCGTGATGGACCAGATGACTGCCGTGTTCGGCGAGGATGACCGGTTGCTGTTGTTGCTCTGTCAGCCCGCCGAGATCGTCAGAATGATCCGGTTGCCGAAGCAACTGGCGCTCTGGGGCATTGATTCCGGGATACGTCATTCAGTCGGCGGCGCCGATTATGGCTCGGTGCGTGAGGCGGCGTTTACGGGTCTGGGCATAATCTCCGAATTGCGTCCTGAGTTGACGTATCTCGCTAACGTTTCGCCATCGGAGTTTGAGGGAGGCTTTCGCGCGCGCTTACCTGAACGCGTTGTGAAGGCGACCGCGCATCCGATCTATGAAAACGTGCGCGTGCTACGCTTTGTCGAGCTGTTGGACCAATGTGAAACGTCGGCCGAGCGGGAATCGCTGTTCGAGGAACTTGGTGAACTGATGTACGAGTCGCATCAAAGTTACACCGCACTCGGTTTGAATTCCGCGGGTACGGATCTGATTGTCGAACTGGTGCGCCGGGAGGGACCAGCGGCGGGACTCTTTGGCGCAAAGATCACGGGTGGCGGCAGCGGTGGGACGGTTGCGGTTCTCGGCAGTTCGACTTCAGGTTCGGCGATCCAACGCGTTGCCGCGAGTTATGCGAAAGAGACGGGTCGCCAGCCTTATCTCTTCCACGGTTCATCCTCCGGCAGCCGTGCCTTCGGACACCTGCGCCTTCGAACCTAGTCACTGTTTTTCGGCGGCATTAACCATTGTTGCCAGAAGGTGTTCCAGTGCGGCAGCAGGATCGTGGCACCTGCCTGTATGGACCGGAGACGTTTGAATTATCGTGCTCCGTGGAGAGACGAGCCAGTGAAAACGCTGACGCTGTGGTAACTGGCCGATGGATCCCGCTTCCTCACCGCCGCGGCAGATTATCGGGATCGCTGCGAGATGATGTTTAACCAGATCCAGGTCGACGTTTGGATCTAGCGCGCGAAGTCGGGCCTCGTTGAGGTTTATGCGCGCTTCGAGGAACGACAGATCGGGGCAGGAGAGTATCACGCCGGCGTTGATAAACTCCTCGCGATCGACCTTCGGTACGACGCGGACCACTGCATAGTCATACCTGTATTTATCGGGCACTAATAATGTCCTCAACGAAATGCCGGGGCTCTTTGAGACGCCCTGTCAAGAAATCAACGTAAGCTTGTCTGTTTTCGGCGATCGTACTAAACGGCGAGTGGTCCTGCATCCAATCGTCCGGCACCAGATCGACAACTCCGTCAATTACGTCTTTCGTCACGAGTTCAGTCATGGACTGGTCTGCTGCCCCTGGATCGTTGGCAAACGGAAGGAGTATATGTTCATCGATTCGAATGCGGTAGAACGAATGTTTGTTCGGTTGGTTGACGTTGGCCCAGGAGTATTGGAAGTACAGTGAAGCGCCGTGGTCGATCAGCCAGAGCTTGCCGTGCCACATCAGCAAATTTGCGTTCCGCGGCGTGCGATCGACGTTCAGAACGAAGGCATCAAACCAGAGGATCCGCGAAGCGAGACCGGATTCAATCTTGTCGGCGACCGGATCAAACATGACTGAGCCGGGAAGATAATCGAGTCCGAGATTCAAGCCTCCACTGGCGCGAATCAAATCCTGGATTTCCGGATCCGGTTCAGTCTTAGCGATCTCCGGATCCAGCTCCACGAACACAATCTCAGGCACCGCGAGGCCCGCCGCCCTCGCCAACTCACCGGCGATTAGTTCTGCGATCAGCGCCTTCGTCCCCTGGCCTGCGCCGCGAAACTTGAGCACATACATCCCATCGTCATCCGCCTCGATGATCGCCGGCAGCGATCCGCCTTCACGGAGTGGTGTGACGTATCTTGCAGCATTAACGGTTCGCATGTGTGTTCAATAAAGCGATCCTACAAAAGCCGCGAGAATCGCCAACCAGCTTCTGTTCAACTTTCGACTCCAACCGCACTGACCAGTCTACTGAGGAGCGCTTTTAATCTTAATGGTAATGCACAGTCGTTGTTAAACTAGTTCACGATCTAATTCGTTCTACTCGACCCGAAATAAAAAGAACTCCATGACAGTTCTCAACACCGAACGATTGACCCTGCGGCGGTTTACGACTGATGATGCGCAGTTTGTACTGACGTTGCTCAATGAACCGTCATTTCTTCGTTACATCGGAGACAAGAAGGTGCGCAGCCTCGAAGACGCGCGCCAGTATATCGTGAATGGTCCAATTGCAAGTTACGATCGAAACGATTTTGGACTCTTCGTCGTTGAACTTAGGGAGTCACGTGCGCCGATCGGGATATGCGGTCTGCTCAGGCGAGAAGAACTGCCCGCGCCCGATATCGGCTTTGCTTTTGTACCCGCCGCGCGGGGAAAAGGATTCGCGTTTGAAGCAGCCACGGCGGTGTTGCAGGACGCGCGCGACAGACTCAGGCTGCAACGCATCGTCGCGATCACAAGTTTAGACAACGAAGCGTCCATTCAGCTTCTGCAACGGCTGGCGTTCACATTTGAACGGGTTGTAAGACTCGCACAGGACGGCGAACAGTTGAACTTGTTTACGAGAGATTTTGCCGACTGAATTTCATAGACCCTGGTAGTGTAGAATGAGCGGACGCTCGGCGAATCGAAGCTCGGCGAACATGAAGTTGGTTAAGCCCCCGGCGAATTCAAACAGATCGAGACCATTCGTAGAACCAGCAGCCGATCAACATGCCGCTTCCCGTTGCCCACTCTCTGATCGGCGCAAGCGTGGCCGCGGCAATCCATAAGAGATCAGACGCATGGTGGAAGCTTTTATTAATAGGCGGGTTTCTCGGCGTGTGCCCTGATTTTGACTACCTTCTAAACTGGCTGCACATCGGGTGGGGCGGTTGGCACCACGGGTTTACGCACTCATTCGTCTTCGCACTCTTCACCGGCGCGCTCACAAGTTTTCTGTCCGGGTGGAGAAGCGTACGCGCATTCATCGCCTTTAGCGCCGCCACCGCTTCGCACGCCGTGCTCGATTACCTGATCACGGAGTCACGCGGAGTGGCACTGTGGTGGCCATTTACGGACCACCGCTATAAACTCAGAGGCCCGAACCCAATTAATTACACCTGGAGTACGACGTCCTTCTGGGATGCGGTGGTAGATGTAATTCAAATCAGTCTTACCGAGCTGATCATCTTTGCGCCGTTATTGCTGATGGTGATTCTGTTGAGAAGTATGAGCAGCCGAAAGGGGAAAATGTTGCATGGAATGGATCACTGATCCACAGTCGTGGGTTGCCTTTTTGACTCTGCTCGCGCTCGAGATCGTCCTTGGAATCGATAACATCATCTTTATTTCGATTCTCGCCGGTAAGTTACCCGCCGAACAACAGTCGCGCGCACGTATCATCGGCCTGGGTTTGGCACTCTTCATCCGAGTGGCGTTGTTGTTCTCGCTTTCCTGGGTGATCGGCCTGACGGCGCCACTGTTCTCAGTCGTGGGCCAGGAAATTTCCGGCCGCGATTTGATTCTTATCGGCGGTGGTCTATTCCTGCTCGGAAAAGCGACGTATGAAATCCACGACAGTCTTGAGGGTGAAGAAGGTCACGCGTCGCGGAGGGTTGCGGCCAGTTTCATCAGCGTGATCATTCAGATCATCCTGCTCGACGCGGTGTTTTCGCTTGACTCGGTGATTACGGCGATCGGCATGGTCGATCACGTGGGGCTGATGATTAGCGCGGTCGTTGTCGCGATCGCTTTTATGATGGTGTTTGCGGCGCCCGTCAGCGGCTTCGTCACAAGGCATCCGACGATCAAGATGCTGGCTTTAAGTTTTCTCTTGCTGATCGGATTGACGTTGATCGTCGAGGCCTTCGAGATTCACATTCCGAAGGGTTACATCTATTTCGCGATGGGCTTTTCTGTATTCGTCGAGTTGCTGAACCTGCGCTTACGAAAGAGGGCGCAGCCGATTAAGTTGCAGCAGCGTTACACACCCGAATCCGAAGGGTGAGGGAGTTCGTTAAACACCGGGATTGAAAGGTTTTGCGGCAAAGTGCTTTTGTGTTCCGCTCGAGGGACGAAAAGTGAAAAAAAGAAATTTTCTGGGATTTCGGTAACGTGTATCTCCCACTAGCGGGACGAAAGTAAGAAAGGATCTTCTGCAGGGTTTCTTCATACTTGAATGCATTGACTTGTCCTCATGCGAGGAGTAGTCTCACGACTTCACCGCGGAGTGGGTGAAGTCACCTCGCAAGCTCCCCCGAAAACCGGGCAGGTTCTGATACCTGCTCAACCCTTTTCAGACCAGCGTCAGAGGACTGTCTTTCACTCGGCCGTTGCGGGTCTGGAAACCAACCCTCAGATTAAAGGAGACCTCCATGTCGAAAATCCGTTCCTTACTCATCCTCCTGGCGCTGTGTGCCGCAGTGGGCATCGGCACTTACGCCAGCAGAGGTAACGCGACCTCCATTGATGGCCCGAACCTTTCCGTGCGTTCAGACGTGCTCGGTTCGCAGTGGGTGGTACGCGATGAAAACATCTCCGCGTCTTCATGTAGTGCAATCGAAGGCGAAGTCACGCCCGGGCTACGGCGACTGGTGCGATTCACAGTGATGACCCCTAACACCGGAACCCAGGACATCTTCGTCGGCGATCCAAACGATCACTTCGAAGCCAACGACGGACTCTTTGAGCTCGCTACGTGCCACAATCATTTCCATTTCAGGCACTACGCACTTTATGAGCTGGTCGACCCACGCACGGGCAAGATTTGGCGCGCGGCCAAACGCGGTTTCTGCATGCTCGACACAGATCCGAATCCGGTGCCCGTCGGTGGCGTTCCTCCTGGTCCAGGAAAATTCCGTAGCTGTGGCGCGATCGGCATTCCGGGCAACCAGGGCATCACCGCGGGTTGGGCCGACACTTATCGATTCACGCTCGCCGGGCAATACTTTGTTTTGGATGGTGGCGATGGACAGCCGGCAGTGCCGCCGGGCGATTACATCATTCGCATCACCGTCAATCCTCCGTTCAAAGCCACGCGCGGTGAAGCGTGTCCGAACGTCGATCCGCAGGGCCTTTGCCATCAGTTGCCGGAGACCGACTACAGCGACAACGTTGGCACAACGAACATCCGAATACCCGACCATCCGGGACGAAAAGGTTTTGGACCACTAGCGGGCAATACGGAACCTACGGAAGACTGCGACCACGGCTGCAACTAATAATTGAAATCGATGCGCGAGAGAACAGGGGCGACGTCTGCAAGCGTCGCCCTTTTGTTATTCGTGACGGTCCAGATCAGGCGCGGTGCAATTGAATCCCGCCGCACTGAGGACACGTATGTACTTCCTGCAACGCGCCGTCGAATGCCGGATCGTCAATTGAATCTTCAACACCGTAGTCGATCTTCATCGCGTGATGATTCATCACCGCGCCACATTTTGCACAGATCATCGATGCTTTTGATGGTTCGTTCTGGCTCATAGCGAAATGTTTTCCCGTCCGTAGCGTAACACCTTGCTCATCCAGACAAGCTCGCCAAGAAACTTGTCGACTCGTTTGACGTGCGTTGCCTCGTCTTGAATTTTTCCATTCTCGTCGAATAGCTTCTGCGCTCCGGAAAAGTTTCCGTCCCAGAAAATAGTAACGAGTCCTAGTTCTCTCATCACGGGCAAAAGGTTTTCGATCACGCGTGTGGCGCCGAAGCCGCCTGCGGAGACACCGCAGATGCCGACGGCCTTGTGGATGTACTCCTTAAGATTGGAGTCGAGCACGTGTTTCAGCATACCGGGATAGCCGTGGTTGTATTCCGGAGTAACCAGCACCAACCCATCCGCGCGCTCGCAAAGTTCCGAGAACCTCGAGTGCTTGATCTGTTCGCCGGCGTCGTCGTTGGGGAAGCTCAGTTCTCCAATATCGACGAACTCAGTTTCAACGCCGTCGCGGTTTTTAACCTGTTCGAAAACAAACTTCGCAACGTTCTCGCTGGCGCGGCCTTTCCGCACCGTGCCGAGGATCACGGGGATAAAAAGTGGTCGATTGTTCATGCGCCGTATTTTAACGGTATTCCGTTTTGACTGAGAGGCTTAATTTATTTAACCCGGATAATTACTGGTTTTCAGTTGTCTAAAAATTTATTGATTTTCGTCGCCGGGCGCGCCTATTATTTCCGGGCGTTTTCCACCAAGACCAATCCAGCCGTTGGAAAATCAAGGTCTTGTCCAACTCTCAACGTTTCTAAACCAAATCGAAACCTCTCGCTAAAAGGGAACAAATTCAGAACTAAAGGTGATGACATGAAAAATCTCCCACTACTCGTCGTCGGACTGATCTGTGCTCTGTTCGTGACCACGGCTTCTGCCCAGGTAACCCCCGAACAAGCGCGCAACTTTCAAATAAACGAGACCCACACAGGTGCAACTACCGTCGATCGTCTAACGCCGCCGCTCAGGCAGCGATGGGTGGTCAATTTCGGACGACCAATTTCCTATCCCCTCATCGCCGATGGCAGGGTTTACGTCACAGTCAAGAACGCTGTCGGACAGGGAACGTCGCTCTTCGCGTTGGACGCTACGAACGGCGCGACTCTCTGGTCGTTCGCGCTTGGCGGAAGTTTCTTTTGGTCCGGATCGTGTTACGAGAACGGCCGTGTCTTTGCTCTGAACGGCAGTGGTTTGCTGCGGGCGTTTGACGGTGCGACCGGAAGCGTGGTCTGGAGCGTGCAGCTTCCCGGCCAGTTTGCGTTTACGTCGGCGCCGACAGTTCGCGAGGGCGTGATTTACACCGGCGGAGCCGGAACAGGCGGCACGGTCTATGCTGTTAACGCAACCAACGGTGCGCTGCTTTGGACACAGTCGGTGATGAACGGCGATTACAGTTCTCCCGCGGTGACGAGCGACGGCGTATACGTCTCGTATGCGTGTCCAAACGTTTACAAGCTGGATCCGGTTACCGGCGCAAAAATCTGGCACTTCGCTCCCGGGTGTTCGGGTGGCGGAGGGAAAACGCCGGCGCTATACAACGGACGTCTTTACGTCCGCGACTCGACGGGCACAATTCACGACAGCACGACCGGAGCGCTGATCGGAAACTTCGTTGCGAAGAATACTCCCGCATTCTCTGGCAGCACCGGTTTCTTTTTAGAGGGCCCAACCTTCTTTGGATCGTTCGGCACACTTCGCGCTCGCGACGTAGATACCAATTCGGTGCAGTGGAGCTTTGCCGGCGACGGTTCGTTGCAGTCTGCCGTACTGGTCGTGAACGATCATGTTTACGTTGGTTCGGCGCAGGGAAGGTTGTACGCGGTGAATGCCGCAACCGGACAGCAGGTTTGGGTGACACAAGCGGGTTCGAGCATACCGTACGTCGACGAGCACAACGTGTCGCAACCGCTGACCAGCTTTGCGGCGGGCGAGGGTTTGCTGATCGTACCTACGAGCACGACCCTGGTGGCGTACGAAGGCGACACCGCTGCGCCAACGCTGACGTGGGGCAATCAGTCGCCGGCCGCGAATGCCGCGGGCTGGAACAACACGCCGGTCGATCTTCCGTTTACGACGGCGGACGATCTGTCGGGTGTTCAATCATCTGATCCGGTAAGTCCGTTGCAATTCACATCAGAAGGAGCGAATCAGACTCAGGATGTAACCTTGACGGACAACGCGGGAAACAGCGCCACGTTTACTTCACCCGCAGTCAACATCGACTTCACGACGCCTTCGACCATCATCTCGCTTCCCGGCGTCAGTCAGGACCACGAGTGGTTTACGAGCCCCGTTCCAGTGACACTCAGCGCCTCCGACAATCTGTCCGGTGTGGCAAGCACTCTCTACACTATCAACGGTGGTCCAACGCAGACTTACACAGGCACGTTCACTCTGACGAACGATGGGAGTTACACCATCGAATACTGGAGCGTGGATGTCGCGGACAACACCGAAACACATAAAACGCGAACCGCGCGTATCGACTCGACTGCGCCCGTAACGCAGGCGAGTGTTGCCGGCGCTGCCGGAACAAACGGTTGGTACCGGAGCGCGGTGCAGGTTTCGCTGAACGCCACTGACAACTTGTCGGGTGTTGCAAACACCTTCTACAGCGTTGACGGCGGCGCGCCACAAACCTATGCCGGTGCTTTCGGTATTTCCGCACAGGGCCAGCATACGGTTGAATACTGGAGCGTCGATAATCTCAACAACACCGAAGCGACGCACTCGCTGGTGGTCAAGATCGACACTGTCGCGCCGGTTGTTACGGCAGCAGCGAGTCCGTCAACCGCTCCCAAGAGACCGCATCCGATAACGGTTACGATTTCCGGAAGTGCGACGGACAGTTTGAGCGGAATCAGTAGCGCCAGCTTCAACGTGATCGACGAATACGGCGTGGCCCAACCGAGTGGACCAGTTACGGTCCAGGCAAACGGATCGTATTCGTTCTCTCTCACGCTGCCGGCAACAAAGAACGGGTCGGACAAAAACGGTCGCCTGTATACGATCGTGGTGAGCGTCTCCGACCAGGGCGGAAACTCCGCATCGGCAACTACAACGCTGACGATCAACTGAAGCTAAGCCAAGCTACCTCAAACACAACGAGATACGGCCGCCATTTCCAGGGCGGCCGTATTTCTTTCTGTTTCCAGACTTTGTCGCAGGTCCAGCGGCTATGGCAGGATTCTGCATGGTCCAGTGGTCCATGAATCGGCAGTTTTTTCTGCCAATTAAACGGCAATACACTTCGTTGCAATCCTGCAATAACTCCACAATGCGATCTCCTCTCAGGCACTTTTTGTCGACACCATCACGACGCTGGTGCCGCCAGTAAGACAGAAGCCGTGCTCGACTAGTTTGAGCACGGCTTCTGATTACCGCCTCATAACAAGTCTCATGCGAAAAACTTGCTTTATCCGGCCGACGGGCTTAGCGTGTGCTCAGTTTCCTTGCAATTCGGACTCATTGAATGGATCCTGCCCTATTTCAATCCTGGAGTTTCCTGACGATCGGTGCTGGTGTCGTCGTTATCGCAGCACTGGCTGCAAGGGTGTATTTCGTCGGTCGTAATTGGGAGCGGACGAATAAAGACATCGGATCGATACTCGAGTTCAAATATCTGCACCCTTTGGAAATAAGACCCGAGGGGAAGTATCCGTTCCTGTTATTCATCTCTGCTTTGCAGACCGGCGAACCAACGCCGGATCAACGACCGGACATTATCGAAGTCACGATCCAGCGACAGATCGAACGTATCCTGCAGGACAACAGCCGTTACTACCGTGAACATAACGCCCTCAGTACCAGGCCGGTCCAGAAGAAGAAGTATCTAACATACGAATTCAAGGCAAACGGTCTTCAGTTTGATCCGAAAGACACAACCCGACTTCATAACGACGAGTTGGTGATCCAGCCCTTTGAGGTGATCGCTGATAAGAGCCTGGACGGAAAAACCGTGAGAGGCGTTCTTGTAGCAAAGGTTGGCTGGTTCACCGTAGCAGAACTCGGTTTCGAGATTCGTGTAACGAGCAAAGCCGCCTGTGAACCGTTTAGGATTGACTCCCGCCCAATTCGCAGAGACATCTTTCCCTCTTATGCTCGTGAGGATGCTGCCTACCTGGAAGAGTTTGAGAAGGTTATCAAGGTGTTTGGCGACGAGTATATGAGCGATGTGAAGAAGATTCGCGCCGGTACCGTTTGGTCCGAGGAGATCAAGTCGTTAATCGATAAGGCGGATCTGTTTCAGCTCTTTTGGTCCAGGAACGCCGCTGAATCGGATTACATTCCGATAGAGATCGACTACGCGCGAAGTCTCAATCGTTCCGGGTTTATTTATCCCACCATTTGCGAAGAGGATTCGCCGCCGCCACCGGCGAGTGTCAGCGACATTCAAACTGTGCATGTCTCGTTGGAGAGAAAGAAGCAGAAGGTGCGTAACAAGCGAAGAGCATATGCGTTCGCGCCGTTGCTTTCTTTTTCCGGAGCGTCCGCCGATGCCTCTGTTCCGGCTCTCGCGATGGCGAGTAGCGTGCTGGCGGTGAGCGTTGCTCTGGGATCAGTGGCGGACGCGGTAATAAACCGAGGACCGGTTGTGAACATTGACGTTCCACCGGTCGACAGTCCGACACCACCATCAACGCCAACTCCGACGCCAACGCCAACTCCAACTCCAACTCCGACACCAACTCCAACGCCGCCGCCCGATGCTCCTGCTCTAACGGGTCAGGTGCTGGGTGCGAACAATGAGGGCGTTGCCAACGTGTTAGTAATGCTTTGTCCTGAGCCGCGGTCGTCGTCTTCCGAGTGCAGTTCCATCAACACAGATAGAGGTGGATCGTTTAGCTTTGCCACTGTCGATAAGGCTCGGAAATATTCAGTGACGGTCTCGAGTAAAGACTTGATCTGCCAACCACGAAGGCAATCCTTAACTAACTTCGATGTTCCGCAGCAGGTACGCTTTGTTTGCCGGAAGACAGAAGCGCCCTCACCGTCTCCCACACCGACTTTTTCTCCGACACCTGTGCCCGGACGGAACGTCCAATGGGACGCTACTTTGGATCGCCAGCCTCAAAAAGAAGGGGAGAGTGCAATCGTCACGGTTCGCATCAGGAACGTAGGCACGCGGCCCGCGAGGAACATTAGAGTCAAGCTTCAGTTCCCATCTTTTGTGGCGATGAGTGCGTCCAGGCTGCCGGCTCAACAAAGCAGAAACGAAACGGGAAATCTGTTCCTTCAGTTTCTCAACCTCAGCCTGGCTGCCGGTAAAGAGCAACAATGGGAAATCAAGATCGTCTTGACACGAGATTTAAAGAGTAATGAACGTGTGTGGATCGAGAAATACCCGATAGAATACGACGACCGATAAGTAAACCAACCTGGCGTCGTATCCTAATCGCAGAGAAAGAATCTTCAAATTATCACTCCTGAAAATCAACGCACAGTGACCGTCTGACTCGCGCTCGTTATTCGAAACTTCCAATCCTCGATCGGCGTCCCCTTCGTTTGTAGATTCGACGTCAGGTAGTAGAGCCGCTGCGTAGCTGGTCCATTCGGCGCCTGGGAAAAGCGATCGTTCAGAAAGTACGGCGGTGTCGACTGATAATACAGCGTTGCGGTGATCGACAGATTTCTCGCGCTGAAAGCACTCAACGGGATCTCATACCTCACAACGTTCGTTCCACTTCCATCCGCATAAGCCGGATCGCCACCAACACTGACCGGATGCGTTTCGTGAAGATAATCGGCGGGTATGTACGGCGTCTTGTCGGCGTTGAGCGGGCCCGTGCTGGTCCATCCGAACGGCAGCAGCCGGTTGTCTTTCAACTGATAATCGCGCCTGAGAAAACTCGTGGTCATCGCGCACTGGATGTTCAAATTCAGTTCTTCGTAAATCTGGACCTGATCTTGTCGCGTGATCGCCGATCCGGTGTTCTTTTGCGGATCCCAGAAGAAGTGTCGCTGGTAATACTGCGGGCTAACACCCGGAACAGTTTTGTTGCAGGCGGCCGGATAACCGAGCGTCGCGGGTTTGGTCCCATCCGTGTAGACGTCGAACAGTTCAGACGGCAGCCGTTCACTGCCTGCGGCGCCTTTCATGATCACGCCAAGCTCATTCGTACAGCCGGAACACCAAACAGTTTGACCCGTATCGTTATCGATTACGCGAAATTCCAAAAACGCTCGCCGGAATCCAACGCCACTCGGCAAGCGATGTCCGGTCTTGTTTGTAACCTTCACGTCGGCGATCAACTTTTGATTGCCGATGGTCGCGGGCGAGACGGAGACTTCGGCCGTTGAGTTCTGCGCCTGTTGAACGAAAGCGTCGATCGCCGTCGATAGACCATCCAGCCCGGACATGTAGTCGTTTTGCCTGACACCAAGAACGACGTTCGCGAGGAGATTCGTTCCGTTCGATTTATACGGCGACATGTACTGGCGAAACATCTCCAGCAGCGTGACATTCAGGCCTTGCAGTTGATGGCGCACAAAACCTTTCTCGCGGAAACGAACGCGAATCTTTTCGTCGGGTAAACGATTGCCGGTTTGCGGATACTGATGATCTTCGATGAACGCGATCGGTTGTTGTATCAAGGGAATGTTGAGCGTGCCCGCGGAATTGCTGTACTTCGTGGGCATGTGACAGTCCTGACAGGTCTGCGCTCTTGAATTTGTACCAACCTCGTTTTGATAACCGCTGTTAAGCCATTCGAGATAAGTGACCTGCTCGAGGTGAGGCTTGTTGGGATCCGCGTCGGGATTGTCCATCAAAGGCAGGTTGATCGTATGGCAGTTGCCGCACATGCGAGAGCTTTTGATGTACGGGCTGTGTTTTGGCTTGATCCCGAGAGAATTGTTCATCGGGTCGGTCACGATCTCGTCATCTTTGAATGGTCCAAACAGTTCTGCCGGATCGCCGGTCGTGAAATTGCCAGTGATCTTATTTTTGAGGAAATCGATAAAAGGACCTTTGTCTTCCACGATGCGATGACATGCCATGCAGCTCACTCCGTCGCGCGCCAAAGCACCATAGACGTAGGATTTGTTAGCCGGCGGACTGCCATCGTAAGTCGCGTAAACTAGTTGAGGATCGAAATCGCCTTTGCCCGCACCGCCGTGATCGTCGTCGAGACGCCGTTTGCCCATCACGCCGTGGCATTTGAAACACGTGTTGTTGATGGTCTTGATATTTGCCGCGACCTTGGCGGGATCGTCTTTGAAGAAACTCTTCACGAACTCGATCTCGCTTTCAAGTTGTGCAAAGAAAACGGGATCGCGGCCCGCCAGGCCCATCGGCGACCAGCGCCACTCGCTATAAGGTGAAACGTTCATCACCGGAGTTGATCCATCCGCTTGCTTCGAGCCGGAGTAGATCATCACGTTTCCATAGGTCCCGCCGCTGTGACAGCCCATGCATTGATCGGAAGTGAGAAACTGGTTTGGATTGGGAGAAGGAGCGGGTTTCGATCCGGCCGTGCCGATATTTTGCGGAATCACATGGTCGTAAGTCTCTCCCGGAAACTTCAGCACCTTGTCGAACGGCACGGGAGCGATGGACTTGAAGAACGCGACGAATTTCGAATTGAGAGTAGCGGGTCTGACGTTCGCCATCTGGCGGAGGATTGCCTGTTCCTGGACATCACTGGCGTCCGTGTTGTGACCCGCTGTGGGAACATCACGATCGCTTGATGCGGCTTGCATGCACGGTTGCGCCGGAGCCGGCGAATGCCCGCTGACGGGCGCGGACGCCCACGACAGATCGACGTAGTAAGAATCCGGATCGCCTGGAAAACCCTTGATGTTGTTTGCGTAAGTAAACGTGTGGTCGCGTTCGGCCGAAGCGTGGCACCGCACGCAGTAGAGTCCGAATCCGGCATAGGGATAGGCATATGGAGGATTGTTATCGTCGACACATTGAGCGTCCCAGATCTCGGCCCAATACCAGCCGTCCTGCGATCCTTTGCTGTCTTTGATCATGATGGTCCAGCCGTTAATTCCTTTCGGCGGCTGGAGCTGGTATCGCGCTGCGGGCGGGGAATACTGTTCCTTTACGATCATTGCACCGTCCGGGATGGCCGGTTTGGGATCGTTTGCTACAAGCCAATCGATTACATCAGGGGAGTAATAGATTTTGACGGTGGGGTGTACGCCGTAGCTGACGCCGTTAACGAATGGACCAGTGTCACGAAGCGCTTTGTCTTCACACCACTTCAGCGTTCTGTATTTTCCGCTGGTGAGAAACGATTTGAGTTGGGCCTGAAACTGCGGGAGTCGCGCCGGAAGGAAGGTGCTGGGCAGCGGTAAGCCGCTTTCCGGTGCGTTGGCGCAAGGAGATGTTTGGGCCATGGCCGGTTGAGCTTTGACGACGGCACAGATCAGCGTCAAACATACGAGCATTAGGCAACTAGTTACACGTATTTGCATATTCTTTTGATTGGACAAGACTCTGGTGAAGGAATGCTGACCCTGGAACGTTGAGCGCGGGAAATGTATACCGCTAAATAGAGTGCGTCAAGGTTTTATGGAAACGAAGTACTGGTTCACTTGAACTCCCACGCACTAAGAACAAGTTCGGAAGGGGGCAACGGTAGAACCTACGGCGCCCATTGTTATTACTGCCGCTCATCGCTGGGCCTGGAGTAAATGAAACCACGGTGTTGGCTCAGCGTGACAACACGAGTCCATTCATGATTGCGTGTTGAGGGCGGAAGGCTCATTCGGGAACTAACTGGGGGTTGTTAGTTCGCGACGTCACCGGAATTGCCATAACTGCGAGACAAAAGACTTAGCACTTCATCCAGATTGAACCGTCGACCACGCAAGAGAAAGAGATTACTTCGTTCATCAAGCAGGTCTTGACAGTGAAACCGCTGAATCCGGTCAAACACGCGCTGACACCGCGTCGTCGATCAGGACTTTGTACGCCGGACGTTAATGAGGAGGTCGAAATGAATCTCTTACAATTCTGTCGTCTTACATTAATTCTTGCGCTTATTTCCATCACACTCTTACAAGGCACAATTGTTACGGCACAACAACGCTCGCGCGAGGAATTGTTGAAAGAGGCCGCGAGACTTGCCACTGACGCCGAACGGAAAAGAGGCGAGGCTTTCAAGAAAATCGAAGCCGGCGGTGACCGCAAACTAACTCGCGAAGCAGAGAAATTCGCTGCCGAAAACTTCGAGAAAGCAATCGAATTGTGGCGCGCGGCCGGCGATGACAATCGTCTCAGGGCGGCGGTCGACGAACTCACGCGCATCTACTCCGTGATTGGCGAGTATGATCGAATAGTCGATCGACTCACGCGCGAGGCTGAGTACTGGCGGGGCCGCGGGAACGTCGCGTTGGAAACCGACGCGCTGTATACCCTGGGCATACGTCAGTCGCAGATGAACAGGGACGCCGCCGCAATCGAAACGTATGAGCGGGTGGTGGCGATGACTCGCTCAGCTCGCCTGCGGTCGTTGGAACCGAATGTTCTCACGCAGCTTGCGTTCTCTTACGAGAGGGTGGGGCGTGTTAAGGAGGCGGAGGCGTGTCGAGAGAATGCGAAGAAATTGTGGGAGGTGCTCTATCGCGAACCCGTACAGCTTCCACTCACCAAGCCGAATCCACCAGCAACAATACCGGCCCAGTGGGTCGATTTACCCGGTGCACCGGCAGCGGCTGAGTATCGTGTAGTTGATGGTGTGAATCAGGCGGTGCTGGCGAATAGGTCTTCCAAAGTGATCCGGATGGTAATGTTCGGCTGTGTCGCCCTCGAAGACGGTAAGAAGGTGCGAGTGTTGCATGGTCTGACTGGAGAAGCCGTTAGCCATGGAGGTGTGGCACCCGGGTATTACTACCGCTCGTTCATCGCTTTGAACGGTCCGTTGAATCGTTGGACCGACGAGAAGATGGGCTGCGAAGGTGCGGCGAAAATGACCTTGATAGAAGCCCAGTTCACCGACCGCACCACATGGAAAGCAGAAGGACTCGATTGGACGCGTTAGTTAAGTCTCGTTTTTATAGACGAGTTTCTCCCACGCGCCATCATGCAGCTTCACGAACCAGCGCGATCTCCTCTTGAGCTACAGGCGCGTATTCTGGTTTCTTTCGAACCTTCGCCGCACTGGACGTCATAAACGGTCGCTCACAAAGTCGGAAGAACAACCACGCAAACGCAACGGACAACGGCATTGTTATCAATAGTGAAATCGAGCGCGTGTGCCATTCTGTGAAGCCGAACCAATACCAGTGCATCAGTACAAACGAATGAGTCAGATAAAGTGAGTAAGAGATCAGTCCGATGGATGCGAGCGCGGGAATCAGGTGTGGCACACGCAGCGATTTCTGTCGCCATCGCTGCTCTGCCGCGACCGAATAGTTTACAAGGATGAAGAATCCCACACCCCAGGCCGGGTGCATGACGAGCCAGCCAACGTCATGTATCCAGCTTGCCTGGTCCACCATGGGCAACACCTGAGCCAACGTTATTGCGCATCCCAACGCCAGGCCGGCTCCTGAGATCTTGAAACACCATGCCGGGAGCCTTGTTAGTCCCAGGGCCGCCTCTACGCTTAGTGCACCGAGTGCCCAGATAAACCAGTTCGTCGCGGCCGCTTCCGTGACAGGAATGTGGAAGCCGAGTGGTCCGCTCAAACCACGGCTCACGAGTAGCCAGAGGACGCGCGCCGAGAAGCACACCAGCAACGTTTTCTTCCAACCGTAACGAATCCGCAGGAAGAGCAGCAGGAAATAAGCGAGATACAGTTGTTCTTCGACCGCAAGCGTCCAGAACGCTCCGTTGATTGTGTAAGTAGTGCGTGGGTCGAGGTTGTGCAGCATGACCAAGTGAAGCAGGACGTCCCAGAGGTAGAAGGCCGTGACGTCAACCGGAGTCTTGTACGCGAGGTAGATCAGAAAGAGGGCAAGCGCGGCGAAGTAGGGCGGGTAGAGTCGTCGGACTCGTCGTTTCCAGAATTGGCGGAAGTTTATTAGTGGTTTCTGTACGCCGGCAGCGCGCGTTTTTGCCCAGTGGAGGTGGATGCAGAATCCGGAGATAACGAAGAAGAGATATACCCCGGCGAACGCGAAATGGACGAGGTAACTGGTGATTTGCGGTAACCACCATTCCCATCCGCCCCAGGCGGTCGGTGGCGCCACTCCGAGGGCGTGGTACGTGACGACCGCCAACGCCGCCCCTCCTCGCATGGCGTCGAGGGTGAGCATGCGACCAATTGTAGACTCCGGTTTCAGCAGAACGGCGGTATGTCAGCCGAAATGTGTGTTGCAAAGGTCACACGATTTATAAATTTCCGCGTTGTGGGTGTTGGGGGTGGATCTTAGGGTGAAGTCTTGATCGCAGGATGGACGGCTTTACTGTCCTCCGAGACCTCTTTTAAACGGCGTTCGAAGCATCATCGCCGCCACGACCACACCAATCACCTCCGTCACTAACAGCAACAGCGCCGTGAACCGGAAGGCCCCG
>CBFGMX010000034.1:0-37425 GCA_965649955.1 uncultured bacterium | reverse complement strand
CGGAGCAACGGTAGCAACGGCAGCGTGTGTTGCGGGAAAGTCCGGGGTCTGGCCACGTTCTCACCATCATTCTCCCCGTAGTTCCTTGAACACCATGGAGGAGGTGCTTATGAAAAAGATCGTCACCGTAGCCACGTTTAGCCTTACGCTGATACTCGCCTGCGTGAGCGTCCCCGCACAAACCCAGACCCAATCTCGCGACGACGTCATTAAGGAGCTCGAAGCAAAACGCGCTGAGCTCGCGGTGCTCGAGCAAAAAGTGCTCGCAGTTGCCGACTCAGATCGAGAAGAGTTTGCTACGTTTCTAAGTCAGCCTGACACCGGTATCATCCGCTTGTTGCCTCGTGAGACATACGACGGGGCCAAGAAGAGAGGACTTGCGATGAACGGTGGCGGCGCCTTTTATTCCTTTGCTCTTGCCAAGCACGAGTACGGGCGAGGCTCCGACATCATGTTGCAGCAGGGAGATCTTTCCGGCGGTTTTGCAGGCGCTGATTACGGAATGCTTTTAAACCTCGGAGACGTTCCGCTCGATCAGGTGGTGCCTAACCATGTGTCTGTGCGTGCGCTCCTTGACTACATGCCAACCAGCGCCGAACCAGATGCGCGAAAGGTGCAAAAAGCCCTGTGGCAAGGAATGGACTTGTCAGGCGTCGTCTTCAAGGGCCGACTGCAGGCGAAAGTGTCGAACACGTATCTGCTGCGATCCGTTAATTTTGGCGGATACGACATCGCAGTTGCGTTTCGCGTGACGCGGAAAGACACGGACGGAAGTCTTATTCTCCTTTTCAAGATATTGAAGAGGTTTCCAAAGCCGGACCTGGAAAGACCGGAAACTATAGCTCAATAATTACTTTCTCAAAACTAGATGGCCTATCAAGTAATCGCTCGCAAGTGGCGTCCGCAAACGTTTGACGAAGTAACAGGTCAGGAACCAATCACACGCACGCTGCGCAACGCCATCGAGCATCGCAGGCTCCACCATGCGTACCTGTTTTCCGGCGCGCGCGGGGTAGGAAAAACTACCAGCGCGCGCCTTCTCGCAAAGGCGCTGAACTGTCATAAGTCGCCCGAACCGACGCCTACGCCCTGCCGCTCCGACGATCCAACCGCGTGTCCGTCGTGTCGCGAAATCACCGAGAGCCGATCGATCGACGTGCAGGAGATCGACGCGGCGTCAAACACCGGAGTCGACAACGTGCGCGAAGCGATCATCGCCAGCGTCGGCATCGCTCCCGCCCGCGACCGTTACAAGATCTTCATCATCGACGAAGTCCACATGCTCTCCGGCGCAGCTTTCAACGCGCTGCTAAAAACGCTGGAAGAGCCGCCGCCGCGCGTCGTCTTCATCATGGCAACGACGGAGAAACACAAGGTTCCTGAGACGATCCTCTCCCGCTGCCAGCAGTTTGAATTTCGCACCATCGCGACCGCGAAGATCCTCGAGCGATTGAAACTAATCGCGAAGTCCGAACAGATTTCGATTCCCGACGAGGCGTTGCGTGAGATCGCGCGTACGGGCGAAGGGTCGATGCGCGACGCGCAATCGGCATTGGACCAGGTGATCAGTTTCGCCGGCACGAACATCAAAAAAGAGGACGTCGAAATGGCGCTCGGCGTCGCCGGTGCTGACATTCTCACGCGCGTGATCGACAGTATCGCCACAAACAATCCCGCGGCGGCGATCATGGTCGTCGACGACATCGTCATGCGCGGTCACGACCTGCGCAACTTCTGTCGCGACCTGCTCGCGCATTTCCGCGATCTGCTGGTGACGAAGGTTTCCGGAAACGAGGAGTTGCTGGAATCAGCGGTTTGCGATCTGGCGGAGTTACAGAGACAGGCGGCGCTGTTTTCGGAATCCGATCTGGTCCGTTTCTTCCATTCGCTTTCGGAAACGGAAACGAAACTGCGCGCCGCGACCCAGCCTCGCTACCAACTCGAAGTCGGCATAGTAAAGCTGATGGAGTTGCGAGGCGTGGAGTCGATCGGCGAGATACTGCAACGTCTGGCGGCGCTCGAATCGGGTAGTAGTAAATCGGCGTCTTCCATTACACCGTCCCGGTCGACAAGTTCGTCGTTTATTGCTGCGACGGCCGTCGCGCCCGCACTCGAAAAACCGCAGCCGGAATCAGTGATCGATCGCGTCAAATCCGTGCTGGAGAGCCAGAAAAAAATGTTGCTCGTTACGGCGCTCGATGCGGCGGAAGCAGCCGTGCTTGAAAAGGGTGAACTCCACGTCCAGTTTGCGCCGCACGCGCGTTACCAGCATGACAAACTCTTAGGGAACACGAAGTTTCTCGCCGATGCGTGTCGCGAAGTTACCGGTCAGGAGACCCGCATCAACATACAACTCAAAGATCCTCGCGCGGTCAACGAATCGATGAGCAAAGAAGACGAAGCGCGACTGGAAAAGCAGCGACTGCGCGAGTTGGCGGAAAGCAGTCCCAACGTCCGGCAGGCGTTGAAGACTTTTCGCGGCGAGATCGTCGACGTGCGACGCGCCAATTCCGATCCCGGATCGAACTAATCACACAAATCTTTCGTATTTGCTTCCACTGCGGAGGTAGCTCAAAAGATGCGTGATCCAGTTTTGGCAGGTGTGCTGAGTTTGATTGTTCCCGGGGTGGGGCAGTTATACAACGGCCGGATTCTGGCGGGGATTCTCTGGTTGGTCTTTACGCCTGGATTCTGGCTTGGCACGGGTGGAACACTCGGCTGGATCTGCCACATCGTCTCCGCCTACTGCGCCTATTCCTACGCCAAGGAGCACCCGGTTAGAGTGTAGTCATTGATCATTTGTCATTTGACAGTTCTCATTTGCGATTTGTTCGAAACTTCCGGGGCGCCACAACTTTCCGGAAACGACAAATGACAAACGTCAAATGACCAATGACAAATGATCAGGGCTTCTCGGGCTTCTTGTTTGGCGGTGTGGCCTTAGGGATGTCGCTTTCGTCAACTACGTCTTCCAGCTTCGGCGATCCACCTTTCAAAATCGGCGGCAGTTTCGATACCGGAATAGTGACGGTCGCGATCGGTTCGACGCGTCGAAGAATTGCCCCGCCGCGTCCAGCCACCCAAACATTGTTCCCCCCGCGATAAGCAATGGAAAACAGCGATGTGCTGGTAATCGTTGGTTGCAGCTCAAACGTCTGCCCGGCGTCCTTGCTGTGAATGATGCTGCCCTGTTCACCGACCACTAGCACTTCATTTCGCCCGGCAGCGGCGATGCCAAACAGATTACCGCCGACTCCGCTCTCGAGATCTTTCCACGTCGCGCCGCCGTCGTCAGTGCGCAGCACGATTCCGTTCGCACCGGCGATGTAGCCGCGTAACGAGTCAGCAAAAGTGACCGCGTACAACCATTCCTTCAGGTTCTTGTCGACGCGCTTCCAGTTTGCGCCGCCATCCTCAGTGCGCAGGATCGTGCCACCCGAACCCACCGCGACGCCATTCAACGGATCGACGAACTTCACGTCCTCCAGCCAGCTCATCGTGTTGGTCTGTTGAAACTGCCAGGTTTCGCCTTCATCTTTCGTGTGCCAGACCGCGCCGCGCGCGCCAACTACCCACCCCTGGGTTGGCGAAACAAAAGAGACGCCGAACAGATCTTCCTGCGCCGGATTCGGCACCGCACTCCACGTCACACCGCTATTCACCGAGTGCAGGATCGTGCCTTTGTTACCGACGACCCAGCCCGACTTTTCAGTTACAAACGTGATCGCGTTGAGCGAGGCCGTTGAGCCCGATGGACGGATGGTCCAATTCTTGCCGCCCGAGCTTGTGTAGAGGATGCGCCCACGCTCGCCGACGGCCCAACCGTGCGAATTGTCGATGAAAAAAATGTTTGCGAGATCGTCGCGTCCGCCTTCAGTCAAACGACGCCATGACAGTCCGCCGTCGTCGGTGCGTACGACGAGCCCGTCAGCGCCGGCGGCCCAACCGAGTGACTCATCCGAGAAAAAGACGGTAGACAGTCGTGGCCTGGTCCGCACGTTCACCGGCAACCAGATGTTTCCGCCGTCGCCGGTCGTCAGAATCACGCCGCTGTCGCCCGCGGCCCAACCATGCGTCTCGTCAGTAAAGTAGACGGAATAAAGATCGGTAGTGACGAGAGACTCTTTGATGGTCCATGTATAGCCGGCGTCGCTGGTTTGCAGGATCGTGCCGCGGTAACCGACGACGACAGCGTTGTGACCGGATGTGAAAGTGACGCCCGTGAGTACTGACTCCGTAAGTTTCTTGACCGGCTTCCAGTCGGCGCCGCCGTTTGAGGTCACGAGTAGCGTGCCGCGAGAACCGACGGCGATGCCGTTTTTCGTATCGGCGAAAGCGACGGAAAACAAGTGCGCCCTTGTATGGCTCGTTTGCGGTTTCCAGGTCTTGCCGCCGTCCGTGGTTGCGATGATCGAGCCGAAGGTTCCCACGGCCCAGCCGATCAGCGGATTCTGCGGCGCGAAAGTGACTGCGAAGAGGTGATCGCGAATACCGGTATTGCGCAGCACCCATTTGCTTCCGCCGTTCGAGGTCGTCATAACAACGCCGCGCGCGCCCGTGATCACGACGCGCGAGCGGTCTTTGACGTACATCCCGTAGAGCGTCGTGTTTGCGGGACTTTCCTGTTCTTCCCACTCGAAGCCGCCGTTGCTCGTGCTGAGGACAACGCCGTTGGAACCGACCGCCCAGCCGTGACGCTTAGTCGCTGCAAATCTGATGGAGTTGATTGTATTTCCCTGCGGCAGCGGGTTCTGCCACTGCCAGCCGCGGAAGGGATCTTGTGCCTTACCGGCCAGAGGAGTAGCCGCAATCAGCGAAACACAGATGAAAAGCAATTTAAGCAAGGCAGGCAGGATTATAGGGATTCGGGTTCTGTCGTGCCAACCGCGTCGACGGCGTCTCGCAAAATCGACTGCTCGACGTGTCCGGTCGCAGCGATTCGCCGGGCAGCCTTGTCGGCCGCTTCCTGCAACAAGTGACCGACATGACCACGCGTCCATTCCCAATGAATTTTGTGCCGGACGGCGGCACGATCGAGTCGTTCCCACCACGGCAGGTTTGTCTTACGACGAAAACGCCCGTTCATCGTTTCAACAACGTAACGTGAGTCTGTAAAAACACTGACCTGGCATGGCTCACGCAGCGACTCGAGTCCGACGGCCGCCGCCGCAATCTCAGCCTGCTGGTTTGTCGCGCGGCCTAAATACTCTCCGACGGCGCGCCAGTGACCCTTGTATCCCAACAACGCGACAGCCGCCGCGCGCTGCGACTGCTGCCCATTTCCGAGACTCGATCCGTCGCAGAAAATTGTTACTTGCTTGAGTGTGGTCACGATTCTGTCTTAGCCTATCATCTGTTTCGAGAATTGCGTAGAATCACCGGGCAATGACTGAAGTCGAACGCATTCGCAATCAATTTCAACGCGCCTTTGACGGTGAAGCCTGGCATGGACCATCGGTACTGTCTTTGCTCGACGGCGTGACTGCCGAACAGGCAGCGGCGCACCCGGTACCCGGCGCGCATTCAATCTGGGAACTCACGCTGCATATCGCCGCGTGGGAAGACGCGTGCAGGCGACGGCTCGAAGGCGATCCGGCCCAACTCGCGGACGAGGAAAACTTTCCACCCGTCACCGACACAAGCCAGGGTGCGTGGGACAACGCGAAAACAAAACTGATCGACGTTCATCGACGCCTGCTGGACGCCATCGCCGCCACAGACGATTCACGTTTGGACCAACCGATCATCGACAGCGCGGAAACAACTTTTTCGACGGCGTACGTGACGCTTCACGGTGGCGTACAGCACAGTTTGTATCACGCCGGTCAGATTGCGATTTTGAAGAAAGCAATTGAAGGCGTAGCTTCTTAAAAGGGCAACCTCATGAGTGAACTATCCAGCAAAACCTGTGTCCCGTGTCGTGGCGGCGTGCCGCCGCTCGGCGCGGAGGAAATCGCCAAACTTTCGCCGCAGTTAAAAGGGTGGGAGATCATCAACCAACACCATCTTCAGAAGACTTACCGCTTCTCGAATTTTCGCGAATCCCTCGACTTTGTGAATCGCGTCGGTAATCTCGCGGAAGAGCAGGGCCATCATCCGGACGTCTGTTTCGGCTGGGGCATCGCGGAGATCAAGATCTGGACGCACAAGATCAACGGACTGACCGAGAGCGATTTCATCCTCGCGGCAAAGATCGACGAACTTTAGTCGCCGCGGGCTTTGCACAAAGCACTCAAAAATTGTGTGGGGACACCCGCTTAATTCCTTTTGTGCAAAGCGGTTGTGACAAGTTTAGTCGCGGTAGATCTGCTCAATCTGGTCCACCATCCGCTGTAAACTAAACTTCTCATTTACGACTTCACGCGCCCGTGCGCCCGTCTGTCGTCGCCGTTCTCCGTCTGACAACAGCAGCGCGATCGACTCGGAGATGCGGGCGACGTCGCCGATCGGGACCAGCAATCCAGTCTCCTGATCGACCACCACTTCGCGCGCGCCTTCGGTCGCGGTGGCGACGACCGGCGTCCCAGCCGCCATCGCCTCGGCGATCGCCAGCCCAAACGATTCGGTCTCCGACGCAGATACAAACACGTCCAGCGCGCTCAGTAGTTTTTCCGCCTCCTCCACCCAACCAAGAAAATGAAATCGCCCCGCCAAACCCGTTTCGATCACGAGTTGTTCGAGGTGTTTGTGAACTTCACGCGAGAGCGAAGTGTCCACTCCCGCAAGCACAAAATGAGCATCGCGAAACTCAGAAGCGACTCGCGCGCTGGCGCGAATGAAGTCGTCATGACGTTTCAACGTGCGCAACTCGCCAATGCTACCAACCAGTGGACCATGCGCGGGCAGTCCCAACTTCTGTAAGAATTGGCGTCGATCGAATTCGACGTTGAAACGATCGACGTCAACGCCGTTACGCACGACTGCAAGTTGACTGTCGCTTACGATTCGTTGCAAGCGAAGTTCTCGCGCCACCGCATTCGAAACGGCAATGACGCGATGCGCGCGGGCTAGAGTGTGTCGATGAAGGCGGCTGAGCTGAAACAGCACGTGCCGCGTGACGATGAACTTCGTTCGGCGATTACGTCGCGCTGCGTAAGCGGCGAGTGAGTAATCGCGTGCCATGTGCGCGTGAACGATCTCGATCTCGTTCTGCGCGACGAACCTCGCCAACTCATGCGCGCTCGGAACATCGAGCGCGTTGCGCAACGGCAGCGTTTTGATCTTTTCCCGATCGAGTTTGAGGTGTCCGAGCAATGGCGAATTTGGGCGCAGCACAGCGTAAACGTCGTGACCCCGCGCGGCGAGGGAGCGTGTGAGGTCGGCAACATAACGCTCCCCGCCGCCAAACGATGCTGCTGAACTGATCTGAAGAACTCTCAATTTGGATTGCGTACGAAAGCGAAACAGGGGCAGTGCTTAATCTCTTGATTTAGTTAGAACCGCGCTCGGCACATTGCTTGCGGTCTTTGATCGAGAATCGAAGACTGCTTGGTGGGGAGGATTGTATGGAAAAGGCGAAATTAGTGACAGGACTTTTTAAAAGCAAAGTAGCAGCCGAGGCGGCGGTAGACGCGATCATGAAGCGTGGTTTCACACGCGACGACATCAGCGTGCTGATGTCTGACGCGACGCGCAGCAAGGAGTTTGCACTGCAAACGCGGACGCATGCGGCGGACGGTTTGGGAATCGGAAGCGCGGTCGGCGGCGCTGTCGGTGCTGTGTTGGCGGCGATCGCGGCGGTCGGAACGACGCTGTTCCTGCCAGGCATCAATCTCGTCATCGCTGGTCCAATTGCGGCTGCGCTTGCAGGCGCCGGTGCTGGCGGTGCGACGGGCGGACTCATCGGAGCCTTGATTGGGGCGGGAATTCCGGAGTATCGCGCGAAAGTCTACGAAGCAGGAATACGTGGCGGCGGCATCCTGATCGGTGTCGAAGCTCGATCGGACGAAGAAATCGATCGTTTGGAAGAGCTGCTTGACGAATTGGGCGCGGACAACGTTCGTGCGGAATAGCAAAAAAAGAAGATGACACGGATCTCGCGATCCGTGTCATCACTCTTAATAGTGGTTGTTGTTTAGTGCCCGATGGCGTCGCCGGCATCTTCAATAGCTTCGCCGACTTTGCGACGTGCCTTGCCGAAGCCTTCTGACACTTTACCTCCGGCGTGTTCTGCAGTGCCCTCGGCTTCGAGTTCCTCGTCGTCGATTGCCCTGCCTATCGCCTCTTTCGTCTTTCCTTTAGCCTGATCGAATTTGCCTTCGATTTCGTCCTTGTTCGGTAAACCCATATTAATCCTCCCCATTCTGAAGTCATCTCCAGAGGAGCAACCCGCATACCTCGCTAAAACCGCGAGTTTTTTAAGAGAAAACTGTCAAAACCGTACGACGCCGCACCGAGCTGTGGGCGATCTTCGAACAATCAGATTGGCTAATCGGCCGCGGAACCGTTCGAGCCGTTGTGCTGCGTGAGTTCGCGTACGCTGCTCAGCAGCTTGTCTATGTCGAGTGGTTTGGTGAAATGTTTGCTGAAGCCTTCGCGGTGTGCGCGGTCGACGTCTGACACGCGCCCGAAACCTGTCAAAGCCAGCGCCGGCACGTGCGCCATCTGCGGCAACCGGCGCAACTCTTGAAGCAGTTGGTATCCGTCCATCTCCGGCATCGAGATGTCCGAAATCACCAGATCGAAATCTGACTTGTGCGCCAGCGCCAGCGCTTCCTGTCCACCGCGCGCCGTGTGAACTTCAGCGCCGTCCATTTCCAACAACTTGCTCAGCATGTCGGTCGTTTCGCTCGAGTCGTCGACGACGAGAATGCACGTTCCTTCCAACGCCCCCGTCGTAACCCCGGTCGTTGCCGTACTCGTCGACGCTTCAACTTCACGCAATGGCAACCAAACGCGGAACTTCGCTCCGCATCCAACACCGTCTGACTCGGCACGCACAACTCCGCCATGCAATTCCACTAACTGTTTCACCAGCGCAAGACCGATTCCGAGCCCGCCCTGCCTTCGCGAACTGCTCGCGTCGCCTTGCCGGAAGATCTCGAAGACGTAAGGCATGAACTCAGGCGCGATTCCCTGACCGGTGTCTTCGACGACAAACTGTGCGCCCGTGCCCGCAGCTTCCAGCGTGATCGTGATCTCGCCGCCGGACCCAGTGAACTTTACCGCGTTATTCAAAAGGTTCCAGGCAATCTGTCCAAGCCGAACTGGATCGCCGTCGACCATGAAAGGATCGTGATTGGCGTTGAGTTTCAACGCGATGTGTTTGGCTTCCGCTTCAGCCTTCACGGTCTCGATCGCGTCAGTGATGATGGTGAGCAGCGAAACGGGATGTTGATTGATCGCGAGCTTACCCATTTGCAGCCGCGACAGATCGAGCAAATCGGAAACGAGTTGAGATTGCGCGAGTGCGTTACGCCGGATCACGTCTGCGGCCCGGCTCACGAACGTGCTGTTCGCAACGTCGTCGCTGCGACGAAGAATCTCGGAATAGCCGATCACGACGTTCAGCGGATTGCGTAGTTCATGCGACAACGTAGCGAGAAACTCGTCTTTCAGTCGATTCGCGGCTTCTGCTTCTTCGCGCGCGAGTCGTTCGCGTTCAAGCAACCGGGCCCTCTCCTGGTCAGCGCGCTTTTCTTCCGTGATGTCGCGCGCGATTTTTGAGGCGCCGACGATCTTGCCGGTTTCGTCCCGGATCGGCGAAATCGTCAGCGAAATGTCGATAAGCTTGCCGTCCTTTCGCAGTCGAACTGTTTCGTAGTGGTCCAGTGAACGACCCTCACGAATGCTGGTGAGAATCTGCTCCTCTTCGTCGTACAGCTCCTGCGGCATGAGAATGGTGACCGGTTTGCCAATCACCTCGTCAGCCTTGTACCCGAAAACATGCTCTGCGCCACGGTTCCAACTGCTGATGATTCCGTTCAAATCTTTGCTGATAATCGCGTCGTCGGAAGATTCGACGATCGACGCGAGCAGCCGGCTCGTCCGTTCGGCACGTTTGCGTTCGGTGATCTCGCGCAGATAAACCGTAAGACCAGACTTTGACGGATACGCATGCGCTTCAAACCATGCGCCGGGAACGATCTGCGAACGTATTTCAAAATGCGCAGGCTCCATGTGCTCCATGGCCTGGTGAAAACGTGTGTAGAGCGCGCTGTCGAGCGCTTGCGGAAACACGTCCCAGATCACACGCCCAATTAATTCCTCTCGCGAACGCCCTAAACGAGCCTCGGTTTGTCCGTTGACATTTGTGAACCGCCATTCGCGATCCAACTGGTAAAAGAGATCGGTGATGCTTTCGAGGATCCGGTTGGTCATCGCGTTTGAAGCGCGCAATGCTTCGAGCGTTTCGTCACGTTCGCGGTTGGCTTCCGCCAGTTCCATCTCGTAAAGCCGTGCGTTGCGCAACGCGATTGCCGCCTGATCCGCCAGAGCAGAGAGCTGCCATTCTTCTTCTTCGTTGAGTGCGCCTTCGCGCGAGATTACTAGCAGCCCGTTCAATGCTTGTTTCGCGATGATAGGAACGGAGGTAATCGCGTCTGCCGGCGGGATTAGTCGTTGCAGAGTCTCAATCAGGTCTTCTTCGATATAGCCCGCGAAAGACGCAGCGAGGTCTTTATCGATTCCCAGCGACGCGCGGATACGCATTCGCTGGTCGGAATCGGCGAGCAGAAGCATGCAGGCGCTGGCATCCACCAACTGCGCTGCGTTCTCCACGATTAGATTTAAAACCCGGTCAAAATCCAGCGAGGTCGTGATGGCGCGATTGATTTCCGCTAACCGCTTGTATGGGTCCTTCTTCCGCTGACCCTGGTCAATCGTCTCAGCGATCATGTCGACTTCTTTACAACTACCCCTTTTTCGTTTATGTCGAGTTCGTGCTGAAGGTCGTCGTGACGACTGCCGCGCGTCTTGATAATTCGAATCGTGCGCTTCATACGTTCACCGGCAGTAAAACCAAGCATCACGAGATTGTCGCTCATGTTCGATATCTCGTCGTTGCTCAGGTAACGAGCCTCAAACAGTTCCCGCAGTTCGGCGGTCATCATGCAAGTAATGTTTTCGGCCGCAAACCACTGCGTGAGTGCATAGATAAAGTCCGCAAAGCGTTGTCTATCGATACTGCAGCGCTCCAGGTCGTCCAGCGAGTCGATCACCACTCGACTGACCTTACCTGCGCGCACTCGCTCAAAAATTTCGCACGCAACGCTGTCCAACTGCATTTCAACCGGCGATCGGTACATTAGCTCGAAGTTACTGTTTCCGAGCAATTCCGTTGCGTTCCAGCCGAGATTGAGCATAATCCGTGCCATCTGCGACGGATTCTCCTGGAAACCGACGAACAGCCCCCGTTCTCCCCGTTGCGCCCCTTCCCTGATGAAGTGAAGCGCCAGGATGGACTTACCTGAACCGCTGGGTCCGGCGACCAGAGTTGTGCTGCCGCGCCAGAAGCCCTTTTCAATCATGTCGTCGAGACCGAGGATTCCTGAGTTGACGCGCTCGACCTTCGGTTCATAAGTTGGAGCGACCTGCGGGCTCAGCAGGCGCGGGAACATCTTGATACCGTCAGGGGTGATCGAAAAAGCGTGCATGCCCGGGATCGAGTAGGATCCACGCAACTTTTCAATGCGAAGGAAGCGCTGCTCGCGAACGTTCGTCGAGTGCTTGGTCAGGTTCAGCACGACATCGGCGATCGCAAATTCCGGCAGGTCGGTCGTCATTTCCTCGGAGTACTCGCCGATCAAAAAGCTGCTCGCCTCGTAAGCCGTCAGTACGCTTGCGAGATCGTAAATGACGGTACGCCGGTCCGGCGTCGACGGAAGCAGTTCGTTAAGGCTCTTGAACGAGTCAATGAATAGAAACTTCGGCTTGTGCCTGACGAGCAAGTCCGTGACGATCTCCGGAAGCTTCTCAATGCCTTCCTCGCGCACCAGCATTCCGAGGTCTTCATAGATCACCGACCTGCCGACCTTCTCCTGATCGAAAAACGTGTAACTCTGTCCGTGAAAAATGAACTTCTCGAGTGGTTCCGAGAGTGTGGTGAGATAAAGCGCGGGATGTTCCTCGGTCGCGTTACAGAAAGCGATCTCCTCGGCCAGGATCGTTTTGCCGGTACCGGGTGCGCCCATCACTACGGTGATGGTATTGGCGGGGATGCCGCCGTCGAGAATCTCGTCAAGCCCGACACAACCTGTCGCGATTCGCTCAGTCATTTAAAGTCTCCTCGGCTTTGCCTTTTGGCGAAGCGATCAATTTTTCAACAGTGCCGATGAGGAGTTCTTCGCTTATGGGCTTCAGTAGAAAAGCATCTGCGCCAACTTCGCGCGCCCGATCTTCCGCGTGCAGATGGCTAAAAATTAGGACGCGGGTATGGGCCGTTTCCGGTTCTGACTTGAGTATCCGGCACAGTCTAAGCCCATCGAGCGCCGGCACCATGATCTCCGTCACGACGATACGCGGCCGCAGTTCGCGCGCCCGATCAAGCGCAGACTTCCCATCCGACGCGAATTCAACCGTGTAGCCCGCCTGTTCTAGGAAGTAGCGTTCGAGGCGTTGTACGACCGGGTTTCGTTCGACAACCAGGATCAGCGCGCGATGGTGAAAAGCCGACGGTTCGGCTGTGTCGGAGCCGGCAGTAAACATATTTTGAGACTGCAGGGGAAAGCTAAATTAACTAGGGGTTCTGGAAAACTAACGGCGCACTTTAATACATCGCGTTAGTTCCGTTCAAGCATGTGTGTTAAACGACTGCGGAAGCATGTAGTGGTTCAGTTTGAAGGATCATGCGGGGGCGTTGCCCCCCGGAATCACGACGACTTGCCAATCTGTCTTTCCTGCGCGAAGATCAAACCGACGATGGCTCAACAATCCCCTGAACAATCCGCAAAAACCAGAACTGAAACCGACTCGATGGGCGCTGTTGATGTCCCGGCAGACCGTTACTGGGGCGCCCAAACCCAACGTTCACTTCATCATTTCAACATCGGCGGCGACGTGATGCCGCGCGAGTTAATCCGCGCCTTCGGCATACTCAAAAAGGCGGCGGCGCAGGTGAACGAGGAGCTCGGAAAACTTCCACCCGACAAAGCGCACTTGATCGTGCAGGCCAGCGAAGAAGTCATCGAAGGAAAACTCGACGAGCACTTCCCGCTCCGCATCTGGCAAACGGGCAGTGGCACCCAAACCAACATGAACGCCAACGAAGTCATTTCGAACCGCGCTATCGAGCTCGCGGGCGGCGTCATGGGAAGCAAAAAGCCGATCCACCCAAACGACGACGTCAACATGTCGCAGTCGTCGAACGACACGTTCCCGACCGCAATGTACATCGCGGCCGCCGAACAGTTGAACAAACTGATCCCGCAAGTCGAGCATCTGCGCGACGCCATTGCCGCGAAGGCGAAAGAGTTTGCCGGCGTTGTAAAGATCGGCCGCACGCATTTGCAGGACGCCACGCCGTTGACCGTCGATCAGGAATTCGGCGGTTGGGCAGACCTCGTTGCACGCGATGTCGAACGTCTCAGACTTTCACTGCCGGGACTGCTCGACCTTGCAATCGGTGGGACCGCCGTTGGCACAGGTCTCAACTCCCATCCCGAGTTTGGCGAACGCGCCGCGGCGAAGATCGCGCAAATAACAGGACTGCCGTTTAAGTCGCACCCAAACAAGTTTGCCGCTTTGTCCGCGCACGACGAGCTCGTCTTTGCGAGCGGCGCGTTGAAAACATTGGCCGCTTCGCTGATGAAGATCGCCAACGACGTTCGCTGGCTTGCGTCCGGCCCACGCTGCGGATTGGGTGAACTGGTCCTGCCGGAGAACGAACCCGGTTCATCGATCATGCCGGGCAAAGTGAATCCGACGCAGAGCGAAGCCTTGACGATGGTCGCCGTGCAGGTTTTCGGGAACGACCTGGCGACGAGCTTCGGTGGATCGCAGGGAAACTTTGAGTTGAACGTTTTCAAACCGGTAATGATTCATAATTTTCTTCACTCGGTCAGACTGCTGCACGACGCGACGCGCAGTTTCGTCGAGTTCTGTATCGATGGAATCGAGATCAATCGCGAGCAGATCGACGCGCACGTTAAGGATTCGTTGATGCTGGTTACTGCCTTGAACCCTCACATCGGTTACGACAAAGCCGCCCAGGTCGCAAAAAACGCGCATAAGAAAAAGATCAGTTTGCGCGAGTCAGCTATCGAGCTCGGGTTTCTTACCGGGGAAGAGTTCGATCAGAAGGTCAATCCCGAAGAGATGACGCACCCGTAGCGCGCGGATTTGAAGTGCCCGATAAGAACGAAAAAGTAAAGGAAAACGTCTGCGGTCCATTCTACGTAGACTCCTCCTGCATCGATTGCGACGTTTGCCGCGACACCGCGCCTGACAACTTCATGCGGTGCGACGAGAACAACTACTCGTTTGTCTTCAAGCAACCCGAGAGTGAGGAAGAAAGAGTGCTGTGTGAGGAAGCGATGTGTTGTTGTCCGGTGGAGGCGATTGGCAATGATGGGTAGTTATTGGTCATATCATTGGTCATATATCATTTGACATTTGTCATTTGCCATTTAGGAGGAGCTTGGTTGATTTAGGAGGAGCTTTAGTTAAGAGGCTTCGATCACCCATGAACGGCCAAAACACCACCAAATGAGAAATGACGAATGTCAAATGATATATGACCAATGATTCTTTTCTTAATCGATCTCAACAACCAACACGCCGCGCTCCACCTTCACCTCATAACTCCTGATCCTCTCCTCCACGGTCAGACATTCACCAGTCCGTACGTCAAACTGCCACCCGTGCAAGCCACACTCGATGACATGTCCACACAACGCTCCTTCCGACAGAGGCGCGCCGCGGTGCGGACAAAAATTCTCGGTGGCATAGTATTCGCCATTCACATTGTAAACAGCTAACTCGTCGCCGTTCGGGAGTTCGAATCTGGCGCACTCACCGGGCTGAAGCTCGTTGATTGCGCCCACTACGAGTTTTCGCTCAGCGGCGACAGGCGTCGCTGCGTCGTCTGTTTCAGTATTGAATGATTGCATCGCATGGATGGTAACAAAACACGTTTTGTGCAGCCAGAAACCGGGCGGAAAAGAAAACGCCCGGTGCGAGCGAGCAAGTTTTTCCGGGCTCGCGCGTTCTTTATGTTCGCGGCACAATCTCTCCCAGCCGTGAGATACAAAGAAACGGGAGAGGAAAAACCATGAAACGACTGTTTACAACCATCTGGGCCATCACCCTGCTGCTCGGCGCTGCGACCTTCTTGCACGCGCAAACCACAACCCCCGGAACAAACGACACCCGGCGCGCCACTCGCATAACCGTCGGCGGCGACTCGATCGTTCAAGCTCAACCCGATACGGCGATTTTGACGATTTCGGTAGTAACACAAGCGCGCCGCGCAATCGACGCGCAACAGGAAAACGCAACGAAGACCGACGCGGTCGTGCAGGCCTTGAAAACCGCTGCTGGTCCCGGCGCTGAAATCAAAACCAGCGGCTACAGTGTTCAGCCGCAACGGATGTATCGCGAGAATCAGCCGCCTACCATCACCGGTTACGAAGCGCGAAACACCGTCACGGCCACTCTCAGCGATCTGAAAAGGGTCGGAAACGTTATCGACGCCTCGTCGCAGGCAGGTGCGAACGACATTTCCGGCATCGCTTTCACGCTGCGGCAAGATCGGCCCGCACGCGATCAGGCCCTGGTCGAAGCGACTCGCGAAGCGATGCACAAGGCGGAAATCGTCGCGAGGGCGCTCGGCCGTCGCGTCACACGAGTTGTTGAAGTTCAAGAGGAAGGATTTGTCAGACCCCCACAGCCCGTCTACCAGGCTGAAGCATTCATGGCAAAGCGCGATAGCGTTGCTACGCCGATCGAAGTTGGTTCCCTCGACATAACTTCGCGCGTGCTGTTGATTGCGGAAGTGGAGTAGATGATACGGATCTTAACGAACACTTTTTATAGGGGAGGATGCAATGGCTAGATACAGAAACGAAATGGATGATGAGCGAGACTACTATCGCCGCGAAGAACGCATGAGACGCGAGTCCTTGGGCGCGCTCGACGAGCCCTACAGTTCCCGCAGCCGGTTCGACCAGGACTGGCGGTCCGATTACAACCGCGGTGGCCGCTTCGGCGAGCGCGCCGAGTATGAACACAACGAACCACGTTACAGCGAAAGCCGCGGACGCTTTGAGGATTCGGGACGTCGCAGTTCGTTGTACGACGTACGCGGCGATCTTTCGACGAACCGCTGGCGTGACCGCGACTACCAAACGTCGCAACGTTCGCGACTACGCTGCCGCGACATCATGACGCGTGACCTGGCAGTCGCCACTCGCGATACTCCGATCACGGAAGTCGCTTTGATGATGAAACAGGAAGACACTGGCGTTATTCCGGTGGTCGAATACGACGTCACGCCGGGCAACGGCAGAACAGAAGTCGCCGAACGCAGGCCCGACGGACGCAACTACTCGCGCGGTAAGCTTCTCGGCCTGATTACCGACCGCGACATCGTCATTCGCGCCATCTCCGAAGGCAAGGACTGCACGCAAGTCCGCGCCGAAGACATCATGACGGTTGACGTTCACACGGCTCATCCGAACGATCGCGTCGTAGACGTCATTCGGAAGATGGGCGACAAGCAGGTTCGACGCATTCCGGTGTGCAACGAGAACAGCTATCTCGTCGGCATGATCTCGATGGCTGACGTTGCGGTGGAGACCCGCGAGGATCACGAGCTCGCAGAAGCGCTCGAGGACATCTCGAAGGGTACTTCGTTCTGGAACCGTATCTTCGGTTAACCGCGTGTCCGTCCAATCTGTGTGTTCTTTACACGGATTGGACGGATTTGTTTTGTTCACTTATTCTTTCGCCATGCGAAATTCAAATCGTGAGGTCTCGCCGATCCTTGATCGGAGAGTAAGCCCGTCAGGCCGGTTATGGAACCCGGCGGCCGACGTCTACCGTTGCGGCGAGGGCTGGATGGTGAAAGTGGATCTCGCCGGGATTTGCTCCGACGAATTACAGATCGAGATACGCGGCAAGCTCTTGAGTATTCGCGGCTGCCGCCGGGACACGCATTATCGAGAAGGTTTTGTTTTCCAACAGATGGAGATTACCTACAGCCGCTTCGAAAAGACCATCGAGTTTCCCTCGCCAATCGAAGGAGCGGCAATCAGACAAGATTATCGAGACGGATTTTTGATTATCAACGTGCGTAGTGAATCATAAGGTCTATTGTCATGCCCGAACCTGCTGAAAATGCAACGACGCCCGCTGACACGTCCGGCGAGCAGCCAGCAACACCAAACGAAAGTCTGAGGTTTTCTGCCGTCGCGACGGGAGAGAAGTTTGAAGTCCCCGTCCTGGCTTTGCAAAACCTGAACGTGTTTCCGGAAACAGTTGTGCCCCTCGGCGTGGGACGGCCGCGTTCAGTCGCCGCGGTCGAGGCCGCGCTTGCAACACCGGAGAAGTTGTTGGGCTGCATCACGGTGCGGCCGGATCGATCGGACGATACGGACGCGAAGTCCGCCGACCTTTACGACGTCGGCACGCTCGTGATGATCAAGCGAATGGAGCGTTTGCCGGATGCGATGCGGATTCTGGTCCAGGGAACCGAGCGCATTCGTGTCGTCGAATGGAAGCAGGAAGAGCCACACCTTCGCGCGCTGGTCGAAGTACTTCCGGAACCTCGGGTCGTCGATCCGGAACAGGTTGAGGCAGCAAAGCGCAACGTGCAGCAGATGATCCAGGAAGCGTTGGCGTTGTTGCCGAACGTTCCTGCCGAAGTGCGAATCGCGGTATTGAGTTCGGTCGATCCCGTGCGGCTCGCCTATTTCCTCGGTTCGATCCTGAACCTGGGCGTCGAAGAAGAACAGAAGATGCTCGAGGCGAATACCGCGGACGAATTGCTGCGTCTCGCCCACAACAATCTCGCGCGCGAACTCGAGATCCTGCAACTGCGCTCGAAGATCGCCACCGAAGCGCAAACCGAGATGGACAAGGCGCAGCGCGACTACGTCCTGCGCCAGCAGATGCGCGCGATTCAGAAAGAGCTGGGCGAAGACGAGACGGGCGAAGCTGCCGAAGCGCAGTTGCTGCGTGAACGTCTTGAAAAAGCTGATCTTCCGGACGAAGTACGCACGGAAGCTGACCGCGAGTTAAAGCGTCTCGAACGGCTACCTCCGGCGGCGCCGGATTATCACGTGATCCGCACGTATCTCGAATTCATTCTCGAATTGCCATGGCGGAAATCGTCGGAAGACAAACTCGAGCTCGAGGAGGCGCGACGCATTCTCGACGAGGACCATTACGGACTCGAAGACGTCAAAGAGCGAATCCTCGAGTTTCTCGCGGTCATAAAACTGCGGCCTGACACGAAGAGCCCGATCCTACTGTTTGTTGGACCACCGGGAGTCGGCAAGACGTCGCTGGGCCGCTCGATCGCGCGCGCCCTGGGACGGCAATTCGAACGAATGTCGCTGGGCGGCGTACGCGATGAGGCCGAACTGCGTGGTCATCGACGCACCTACATCGGCGCCATGCCCGGCCGCATCATCCAGTCGATTCGTCGCGCGGGTGTGAACAACCCGGTGCTGATGCTCGACGAGATCGACAAGCTCGGTAACGACTATCGCGGCGATCCGTCGGCAGCGTTGCTGGAGATTCTCGATCCGCAACAGAACAACTCGTTTCGCGATCACTATCTCGATTTGCCGTTCGACCTTTCCCGCATCTTCTTCATTGCGACCGCGAACCAGCTTGGTCCGATTCCGCCGCCGCTGCGCGACCGCATGGAAATGATCAGGCTGGCCGGTTACAGCGATCGCGAAAAACTCGAGATCGCGCGCCGTTACTTGATCCCGCGACAGACTGCGGAGAACGGGTTGAACCAGGCGCAGTTGAAGATCGAGGATAGTGCGGTCGAGTTGATTGCATCGCGTTACACGCGCGAGGCGGGTGTGCGCCAGCTCGAGCGAAACATCGGCAGTGTCGCCCGCAAAGTTGCGCTGCGGATCGCGCAAGGGCAGGCGGAGAGTGTCACTGTCACTGCTTCCGACATTCGCGAGTATCTTGGACCGCCACGTTTCTATCCGGAAGAGGCGCGGAAAGAGTTGCCGGCGGGCGTCGCGACGGGAATGGCGTGGACGGAGATGGGCGGCGAGGTTCTTTTCATCGAAGCGACGCTGCTTCCGGGTGGTCGAGGACTAACAATAACGGGACAGCTCGGCGAGGTGATGCAGGAGTCGGCGCGTGCGGCGCAGTCGTACCTGTGGTCGCACGCGGCGGAGTTTGGTATCGAGCCGGAGATCTTCAAGGAGTTTGGCGTTCACCTGCATGTGCCCGCCGGGGCGATTCCGAAAGATGGACCAAGCGCGGGTGTGACGATTACGTCGGCGCTGGCGTCGTTGTACACCGGAAGGCGCGTGCGACCTGACACGGCGATGACGGGAGAGATCACGTTATCGGGACTGGTGTTTCCGATTGGTGGCGTGAAAGAGAAGGTGCTGGCGGCGCATCGCGCGGGTATTCGGCGGATCCTGTTGCCGGCGCGGAACGAAGCCGACACCGACGATATACCTGAAGACGTGCGGAACGAGCTTCAGATCGTTTTCGTGTCGAATATCCCTGAGGTCCTGAACTCCGCTTTGGAAGTCCTGGTGGCGAACCCCCCACCGCAGATAACGGCAAGCGACTCCCGCACCTCACGCGAACCCGAGCCAGAGCCGCTCAGTGTGAAGGGATATGACCGGGATTAAAAGGACTCAGTGAACCCGTTTTCACTGGCGATGTGCCAGCGAGAGACACATATAGAAAGAAAATTTTTGGAATCCTTTTTCCATTGACCTCCCGCAGGCGGGAACTCGAACCTTATGTCGCGGGTTCGGTTTCTTCCTCGGCGGCGGCTTCGACCAGCGATGCACTGGTGACTTTATCACCGGCATCGGTCTTAATTAGTCGGACACCCTGCGCGCTGCGCCCGGTCTTTCGAATGTCACCGGCCTCAAGCCTGATCAGCTTGCCCTGCTGCGTGATGATCATGATCTCCGCATCGTCCTCAACCGGAAATACAGCCACAACCTTGCCGGTCTTCTCGGTCGTCTTCATATTGATGACGCCCTTCCCGCCACGCGATTGCAGTCGATAAGTCGTGATCGGCGTCTGCTTGCCGTAACCCAGTTCGGAGACGGACAGCATTCGTTCGGTGTCATCCGACGAAACCGCACAAACTGAAACGACGTAATCGTCCGGCCGTAGCTCGATGCCACGGACGCCACGAGTAGCACGACCCATCGGCCGCGCGTTCTTTTCGTCGAAGCGAATCGCGAGACCGTTGTGCGTGGCAATGAAGATGCGCTTCGTGCCGTCGGTCACCACGACGTCGAGCAGTTTATCGCCCTCGTCGATGTTGATCGCGATAATCCCGTTGGTGCGAATGTTTTGGAAGTCCGCCAGCGAGGTCTTTTTGATGACGCCTTTGCGCGTAACCATCGCGACGTAGCGTCCCTCGGCAAACTCTCGCACCGGAACGACGCCGGCAAGTCGTCGATCCGACGGAATGTTGATGAGATTCACGACCGCCTTGCCGCGGGCCGAAGCAGCGGCGTCCGGCACTTCGTGGACCTTCAATTTGTAGACCATGCCGTCGTCCGTGAAGATCATCAGGTACGCATGCGTCGAGGCGATGAAGAGATGCTCGACGAAGTCGCCGTTCTTTGCCGCGGCGCCGAAGCGGCCCTTCCCGCCGCGTCCCTGTCGCGAGTATGTCGTGATGGGCGTGCGTTTGATGTAGCCACTGTTCGTGACTGTGATCGCTACGTCTTCATCGGCAATCAGATCTTCAATCGAGAGCTCGACACCTTCGTCGACGATCTCAGTACGACGCTCGTCGCCAAAATCCTTCTTGACGTCTTCGAGTTCTTTCGTGATGACGCGACGGAGCGAACGCTCGTTGCCGAGTATCTCTTCGAGTTCGGCGATCAGCTTGATGATGCCTTCGTACTCTTCGATGATCTTCTGGCGTTCGAGGGCAGACAGCCGGCGCAGTTGCAGATCGAGAATCGCCTGCGCCTGGATCTCGGAGAACGCGAGAGTCTCCATCGTCTTCGTCAGCCGCGCCATGTAGGTCTTGAACTGAACGTCAGACGGAATGCCTTTCCACGTTTTGATTTCGCTCGTCGTCTTCAACTGGGCTTGCAGCCACAGGCGAGCTTCGTCAACAGAACGTGAATTGCGAATGAGCGTGACGATGTAGTCGAGCGCGTCGATCGCTTTCGTGAGTCCTTCGAGAATGTGGGCCCGCGCGCGCGCCTTCCGCAGCTCGTATTCAGTTCGCTTCCGCACTACCTCGCGACGAAACTCGATGAACGCCTCGAGCATCTCCTTCAGGTTCAGCACTCGCGGCTGGCCGTTGACGATGGCGAGATTGATCACGCCGAAAGACGATTGCATCGGCGTGAGTTTGTAAAGCTTGTTGAGTACCACCTGCGGCACCGCGTCGCGTTTCAGTTCCGCGACGATGCGCATTCCCGTGCGATCCGACTCGTCGCGCAGGTCGGAGATGCCGTCGATCTTCTTCTCGTTGATCAACTCGGCGATACGTTCAAGGAGGCGCGCCTTGTTGACCTGGAACGGTATTTCGGTGATGACGACCGCGTCGCGCTCCTGTGCGCCGCGTCCGATGCGATCGATGCCCGCGCGGGCGCGCAACTGCAACACACCGCGGCCTTCGATGTACGCCTTCTTGATCTCTTCGCGACCGTAGATGAAGCCGCCGGTTGGAAAATCCGGACCCGTGACGATCTTCGTCAGGTCGTGAACGGTCAGCTCCGGATCCTTCAGGAGTGCGATCGTCGCATCCACGATTTCAGTGAGATTGTGCGGCGGGATTTTCGTAGCCATGCCGACCGCGATGCCGTCCGAACCATTGATCAGCAGGTTCGGCACGCGCGTCGGTAAGACCATCGGTTCGCTGAGCGACTCGTCGTAGTTGGGTTGAAACGCAACCGTTTCTTTTTCGATGTCGGCAAGAATCTCGTTTGCGAGACGCGCCATGCGGACTTCGGTGTAACGCATGGCAGCGGCGGCGTCGCCGTCAATCGAACCGAAGTTGCCCTGGCCGTCGACGAGCGGATAACGCATCGAGAAGTCCTGCGCGAGGCGCACGATCGTGTCATAGACCGGCATGTCACCGTGCGGGTGATACTTACCGATAACGTCGCCGACGATGCGCGCGCTCTTTTTGTACGCTTTGTTGTAGGTGTTGCCGAGTTCGTGCATGGCCCACAACACGCGCCGGTGGACCGGTTTCAGACCATCGCGCACGTCAGGCAACGCGCGGCCGATGATCACCGACATGGCGTAATCGAGATACGATCGGCGCATCTCGTCTTCGATGTTTATATGGTTGCGCTCAGAAGTTGTTTCCATCTACTAGCCTTTCAAGTACAATCCGCCCGCACGCAGTACGACCCACTTGAAGAGATACTTAGCTCGGGTTGGCGGTTCTTTTTCGAACAGAAAACCGGGTGGATTATCAGCATCAAAATCGACTGATATTTTAGCCTGAAACGCGGATCTTTTCGAGCCCTCATGTCCTCTTCACCGCAGAATTGGAAAAGAATTCGTGACCGCCTGGCATTACAGCTTCCGGTGCGAGTCCGGGTTCGGGAGACGCCGGACTACGAGTGGGCTGAAATGACGCGATTAATAAACGTGACGCCGTTTGGCGCCGGTTTCACGCTCAAGAGGCCCACCGAAAAGGGCCGGCTGTTGCATATGACGATTCCGATGCCGCGCCAGTTGCGAGTGTTCGATCATGTGGAAGATCAGTACCGCGTTTGGGCCATCGTCAGGCATGTGAAGAGTGAGATCGCCGTTCACGGCATCGTGTTTCATGTTGGCGTCGCGTTTATCGGTAAACGTCCGCCCACGAGTTACGAAAAAGAACCGTGGCGGCGTTACGATGTTGCTACCAGCTTCTCGGAGAGGCTCCCGTCACTGGAAGACATGATCGATGCCGCTTTCGACGATCGACGTTCAGAGACGCGCCATCAAATCGCTGTCGACATGCGAGTCGAGTTGTTGGACGAGAACGGAGCAGTGGTGGAAACTGAACAGACTGTTTCCGAGAGCATCGGCACGCACGGCGCGACGCTCTTCACAACATTGAATCTCGATCAGGGACGCTTCATTCGTTTGACGAGCGAGCAATACAAAACAACCGCCCACGCCGCCATTCGCGAGCGCCACACCGGCCCGGATGGCATCGCCCGAATTCAGGTCGAGTTCATCGATAAGGAATGGCCGTTGTAAGATAAGCCCCTTTAAGGTTCTTACGCCGCAGCCCGGCATTACGGGCAGAGCCCGAACCATGGGCGTAGCCCAGATGTTCAGTTTCAAATTGTCCGGCGGGGCTTAGCCCCGCCGCACATCAGGCGGCCGAGCCGTTTCGAAAGTACGCATGAGTAGCAGGAGCGAGTAGCGACGGGTGAGTAACAACGGTACATTTTCGACGAAGAAGGATACTGCTCGGTCCGTCAACGGGCAGATGATGTTTCCACAGTGGGCGCTTAACATGATCCGGCCCGTGGTCGGTGGCGTTAGTCGCGTGCTGTGGAAGATCGAGTTTCGCGGAATCGAGAACATACCCGCGCACGGCGGCCTGATCGTCGCTGCAAACCATCAAACCTACATCGATCCCTTCTGGATTTCATTGAAGATTAGACGTCCGACTCGCTACCTGGCGTGGAGCGCGGCTTTTCGTTGGCCCGTCGTCGGTCCGTGCCTGACTTTGTTTGGCGCGTGGCCGCTCGCGCTCGAAGGCAGCGATCCCGCACCGATTCGACGCTCGCTCCAATGGCTGCGTGACGGCGGGGCCGTGGTGATATTCCCCGAAGGCGGTCGCGCCACTCCCGAAGGCTCTCTCGAACGATTTAAAGCCGGCGCCGTGCGTCTTGCTTTGGAAGCAAATGTGCCGATCCTCCCGGTGACGATCAAAGGCGGCAACCGCATCTGGCCGCGCGGCTGGCGCTTTCCCCGCACCGGCAAAGTCGTTATTACCTACCATCCCCTGTATCATGCTGAACAAGCACCCAACGAGGAGACGCGGGCCGCAGCACGGCGCGAAAGCGAACGACTGGCCAAAGTAATCGCATCCGCGCTGTAAATCCGCGTCCGCGTTTAGGCAGGGCAGGGAAATTGGTCACCTTCAGAGCACCAGGGCGTGTCAATCTAATCGGCGAGCACACCGACTACAACGCGGGCTTCGTAATGCCAGCGGCAATCAACCTCTCTGCTTACGCCAAAATCACGCCGCGCGAAGATCGCAAACTGCAAATCCGTTCCGACAACTTCGCAGACGAAGTGGAAGTCGATCTTGATGATCAGGCGCTGAAGGCGCGCAATCACTGGAGTGATTACCCGGTCGGTGTGGCTGTAATGTTGGAACGCGCAGGTCATCGGTTACGGGGCGCGCAACTGGAGATCAAGAGCGAGGTGCCGATGGGTTCCGGTTTGAGTTCATCAGCCGCCGTTGAAGTGTCGGTTGCGTGTGCGCTCGCCGCAAATTCAGGTCTTGCAATCGATCGGAAAGAGTTGGCACTGCTCTGCCAGCAGGCGGAGAACGAGTTTGTCGGCGCGCGCGTCGGGATCATGGACCAGTTTGTAGCGTTTTTCGGCGAGGAGCGACGCGCGTTGATGCTTGACTGTCGCTCGCTGGAATACAAACTGTTGCCGGTGCCTGACACTGTGCGTCTCGTGGTGTGCAACACGATGGTGAAGCACGCGCTCGCATCGAGTGCTTACAACGATCGGCGCGCGCAATGCGAAGCCGGCGTAGACCACCTCGCGAGATTCTTACCGCACGTCAAAACGCTGCGCGACGTCACACTCGAGGAACTTAAACAGTACGGAGGCGATCTTCCCGAGGTGATTTATCGACGCTGCCACCACGTGATTACCGAGAACGCGCGCGTGCTTGCGGCTGCTGAAGCACTTGAACTACACGATCTACAGCGCTTCGGGAAGCTAATGGCCGAGTCGCACGTTAGTTTGCGCGACGATTACGAAGTGAGCTCCAGCGAACTGGATCTGATGGTTGAACTTGCCGTCACTGTTGAAGGCGTGTACGGTGCCAGGATGACCGGGGGCGGCTTCGGTGGTTGCACGATCAATATCGTTGATGCCGAGCACGTGGCGAATTTTCAGCGCACAGTCGCACAAGGGTACGAGCAAATTACAAGGTTGAAGCCCGAGATCTACGTCTGCGAGGCTTCGAAGGGGGCAGAACAGATCGCATGAAACTGATCATACTCGCGGCGGGTTACGCAACGCGCCTTTATCCATTGACGCTGAATCAACCCAAGCCGCTCTTGCCGGTCGCAGGCAAGCCCATGCTGGAACACGTCATCGACAATCTCTCGACCATCGGCGCCATCGATCACGCCTACGTCGTCACGAACGCGAAGTTCGTAACTCATTTCGAAAAATGGGCCGAGAGTTACAGCCGTCCCAACCTGAAGTTTGGCTTTACCATCGTCAACGACCACAGCACCGACGATTCGAACAAACTCGGCGCCATCGGCGACATGCATCTGGTGATCACCAAACATGCTATCGACGAAGACATCATAGTCGTCGGCGGCGACAATCTTTTCAGCGACGACCTGCACGACTTTGGCGGTTATTGTTTGAGCAAGCAGGCGCCGGTAACGGGCGTTTACGACGTCGGCAATCTCGAAGCGATCAAGAAATACAACGCGATCGATATCGACGACGAAGGCCGCATTTTGTTTTTTGAAGAGAAACCTGCGAACCCCAAAAGCACGTTGACGGGCATCGCGCTTTACTACTACCCGCAGTCGACGTTGGCTCTCATCCAGCAATACATCGCGGAAGGTAACAATCCCGATCAGCCGGGGCGCTTGGTCCAATGGATGTACCCGCGCGTGCCGTTTTATACGTGGAGCGTGCCGGGGCTGTGGTTTGACGTCGGTTCGCTTGAGACGCTCGAGGAAGCAAATCGCGTTTTTGGTGAGCTCGTACAAAAGTGACAGTGAGCAGAAAAAGTTTCGGCACCGGTCCGGACGGCGAACCGGTAGATCTCTTCACGCTAAAGAACAATAAAGACGTCGAAGTTTCGATTACGAATTACGGCGGAACGATCACGTCGCTTAACGTGCCGGATCGCAATGGTGTGTTCGGCGATGTCGTGCTGGGTTACGAAACTCTCGAGGAGTACATAAAGAACCCGCGTTACTTCGGCGCCCTGATCGGCCGCCACGCGAACCGCATCGCCGGCGGAAGGTTTTCGTTGAATGGCGTCGAGTACCAGCTCGCGCAAAACAACGGTTCGAACCATCTGCACGGCGGCAACAAGGGTTTCGACAAGCGCGTTTGGGATGCGAGTGAAACCTCAGCCGGCTTGCACCTTGAGTACCTCAGCAAGGACGGCGAAGAAAACTACCCGGGAAACCTGCACGTCGTTGTCGACTACTCATTGACCGACGAAAACGAGCTTCGTATCGAGTATCAAGCAACGACCGACAAAGACACGATCGTCAACCTCACAAACCACTCATACTTCAACCTTGCCGGGCAGGGAACGATCCTGGACCACGAGTTGACGTTGTTTACGGACAGCTTCACGCCAGTCCGGAGCGACTTGATTCCGACTGGCGAGATCTGGGCCGTGGAAAATTCGCCAATGGACTTCCGCACCAGCCGTGCGATCGGATCGCGATTGGACCAGCTTATTCCCGAGCTCAGCTACAGCCAGGGTTACGATCATAACTTCACGCTTCGCGGTCAGGCTGGAACCATACGATGGGTGGCACGGCTGCGTGAACCTGTTTCGGGCCGTGTGATGGAGGTCTTCACAACGCAACCGGGAATGCAGGTCTATTCAGGAAATTTTCTGGATGGAAGCTTGATCGGCAAGGGCGGCGTTGCTTATCAAAAGTACGCCGCGTTGTGTTTGGAGACTCAGCACTATCCCGACGCGCCAAACCATCCGAATTTTCCGACGACCGTGCTGCGGGTAGGCGAGACTTACAACCAAACCACGATCTACAAATTCACCACCGACTAAGTCTGCATTACGTCCACCGGCTGGGGTGTGTCGCTTCGTACGACTTGATCAGATCTTCATGACGAAGCGTGAGGCCGATGTCGTCCAAACCTTCCAACAAGCAATAGCGCTGAAACTCGCCGATTGCGAAAGCAGTTGAAAATCCCTTTTCGTCCGTGATGATTTGTTGTTCGAGATCGATGGTCAATTTGTAACCGGGCTTCTCTTGCGCGTCGCGCATCAGCTTCCGCACCTGATCGTCGGGTAACGTGATCGCAAGCATACCGTTCTTGAAACAGTTGTTAGCGAAGATGTCGGCGAACGACGGCGCGATGATCGCGCGAAAGCCATACTCGCCGAGTGCCCACGGCGCATGCTCGCGTGACGATCCGCAGCCGAAGTTCTTATCAGCGATCAGAATCGACGCGCCTTCGTAACGCGGCTCGTTGAGCACGAACGATGGATTGAGAACGGCGTCGGCGGTGTAGCGCCAATCGTAGAAGAGAAACTGGCCGAAGCCGGTGCGCTCGATCCGTTTCAGAAACTGCTTCGGAATGATCTGATCGGTGTCGACGTTTGCGCGATCGAGCGGCGCTGCCAGTCCGGTATGTTGACGAAAAGGTTTCATTTCGCTTTGAGCGTTTCAGTGCTTTTTTGTGCCGTTTTGTGGCCACAAGAGACACAAGAGCCACAAGAGACACAAGTCACGGCTTCATTTAAACTCCCACTTTCGCACGTCAGTAAAATGACCTTTGATCGCTGCGGCCGCGGCCATCATCGGACTCACGAGGTGCGTGCGGCCGCCGCGGCCCTGCCGCCCTTCGAAGTTTCGATTGCTCGTCGATGCGCATCGCTCGCCGGGTTGCAGGATGTCGGCGTTCATTCCCAGACACATCGAACATCCCGCCTCCCGCCATTCGAATCCCGCTTCACTGAAGATGCGATCGAGGCCTTCATGCTCAGCAGCTCTTTTCACTTCCTGCGAACCGGGTACGACCATCGCGCTTACCGACGCATTAATCCGGTAACCCTTCACCACGCGCGCCGCTGCGCGCAGGTCTTCGATCCGGGCATTCGTACACGACCCGATGAACGCACGATTGATTGCGATCTCCTGAATGTTGGTGCGCGGTGTGAGTGCCATGTATTCGAGCGCGCGCTCCGCGGCCTGTCGATCCGTTGCACTACGCGCTTCCGCTGGATCGGGAACGTAACTCGTAACGGGCACGACCATCCCGGGGCTCGTGCCCCACGTCACAAACGGTTCGAGTTTCGAGGCGTCAATCTCGACCACGCGATCAAAGACCGCATCGTCGTCGCTGTTCAACGTGCGCCAGTACGCGACTGCTTTGTCCCACGCTTCACCGGACGGCGCGAATCTACGTCCTTTCAGATACGCAAAAGTCTTTTCATCAGGCGCGATCATGCCTGCGCGAGCGCCTGCTTCGATACTCATGTTGCACAGCGTCATCCGGCCTTCCATGGAAAGCGCGCGCACTGCGTCGCCCGTGTATTCGATGGCGAACCCGGTAGCGCCGTCGGTGCCGATCAGGCCGATGATTCCGAGGGCCAGGTCTTTTGCCGTGACACCTTCCGGAAGGCGCCCGCGCGTTTGCACTCGCATTGCCCGCGGTTTGTTCTGCGGCAGGCACTGCGTGGCTAGCACGTGCTCGACTTCGCTTGTGCCGATGCCGAACGCGAGCGCGCCGAACGCACCGTGAGTGCTTGTATGACTGTCGCCGCAGACGATCGTCATTCCGGGTTGCGTCAGACCAAGCTCTGGTCCAATCACGTGGACGATCCCCTGTTCGGGTGAGTGAATGTCAAACAACTGGATACCAAACTCGCGACAGTTTCGACGCAGCGCCTCGACCTGTTTCGCCGCCGTTGCGTCGGCGATCGGCAGGGTGCGATCGGTTGTGGGGACGTTATGGTCCACGGTGCCGAAAGTCAGGTCCGGTCGCCGCACCTTGCGCCCCGCCTCCCGCAGACCATCGAATGCCTGCGGTGACGTCACTTCGTGAATCAGGTGCAGATCGATGTAGATCAGCGACGGCTCACCATCCGCCGCCCGCACAACATGCCCTGCCCACAGTTTGTCTAATAACGTCTGCGCCATTCGTGGTACTTGAAGAATTCTGTTTTCGTTGGCTTCTCGCTAGCGGGAAAACACGTATCAAAAAAAGGATTACACGGCGTGATAGGCGTAACGCATGTCGGCGATCTCGGCCACGGCTTCGCAAATCAGTTCGCCCATCTCGGCGGTCCGTGAGACGTGACTTCCGAGCGCAATATCAGCGGTGCGATAACCTGCGTCGAGCACATGGCGGATCGCAAGCTCGATATCGTTCGCGTCACGTTCAAGTTTCGCTGAATGCCGCAGCAACAACGCCGCGGACGCGATAGCACCGCACGGGTTCGCGGTTCCCCTACCCGCGATGTCCGGCGCGGATCCATGGACCGGCTCGTAAAGTCCTACCTCACCGCCGACAGTAGCCGAAGCAAGCATCCCGAGAGAACCCGTGATCACCGCCGCCTCGTCCGTAAGAATATCGCCAAACAGGTTCTCCGTTAACACGACGTCAAAGAGACGCGGATTCGTGATCAAATGCATCGCGCACGCATCGACGTAAAGATGATTCAACGTGACATCGGGATAATCGCCGGCGATGCGCGTGACCGTCTCTCGCCAGAGCTGCGACGTTTCGAGCACGTTCGCTTTATCCACAGAAGTCACTTTGCCGCGCCGCCCACCAGCAGCTTCAAAGGCAACCCGCGCGACACGTTCGATCTCCTCGATCGAGTACTGCATCGTGTTACTGGCGACCGTGCTGCCGTTCGAAGTCGTCGTGAAACCTCTCGGCTCACCAAAATACAGGCCGCCAAGCAGTTCCCGTACAAAGAGAATATCGACGCCACACGTCACTTCACTGCGCAACGGCGAACAATCCGCAATGGCATCGTAGGAGATCGCCGGCCGCAGGTTCGCGTAACCGCCGAGCGCGCGTCGCAGCAGCAAGAGTCCGGCTTCCGGTCGCTGGTTCGCCGGCAACCGGTCGTATTGAGGCGCACCGACGGCACCAAGCAACACCGCATCGCTCGCGAGACACGCGTCGAGTGTCGTGCGCGGCAGCGGCGAACCGTAATCGCGAATCGCCACGCCACCGATCGCGTGCTCTTCAAAGTCAAACTTGTACCCGTGAATTTCCGCGACAGTTTGCAGCACCCGCACCGCTTCCGCCGTCACTTCTGGTCCAATACCATCCCCGGGAAGGACCGTCACTCTTAATCTCATCTTTACCTCTTACGCTGCCGCGCTCACCGTCGCGTTGAGCAGTGAAATCAGATCCTGATCGTAGATTCGCTTCTTGCGATCGGCCAGTTCGGTGAATCTCGTGTAAGCGACGTCGAGCTCATTCGCACTGAGGTCGTACCCGAGTTCCATGTAACGAAGCGACAGCGCGTGGCGTCCGGAATGTTTGCCGAGCACCAGCGAATTGGCGGGCACACCGACGGATTCCGGCGTCATGATCTCGTAACACAGGGGATTGTTGATCACGCCGTGCTGGTGGATACCGGCCTCGTGCGCGAAGGCGTTGCGCCCGACGATCGCTTTGTTGGGTTGCACTTCAAAACCGACGATGCTCGAAAGTAGCTGGCTGGCGCGATAGAGTTGCGGCGTCACGATGCCGGTTTCGAACGGCAGTCGATCCGCGCGCACGTGCAGCGCCATCACGATCTCTTCCAGCGACGCATTGCCCGCCCGTTCGCCGATCCCGTTGATCGTGCATTCGACCTGGCGCGCACCCGCTTCAATCGCCGCCAGACTGTTCGCTACCGCCAGTCCGAGATCGTTGTGACAATGAACGCTGACGATCACGTCGCGATCTCTCACCACCCGCTGAAGCACTTGTTCGACAAGATGTTTGAATTCGCTCGGCGTCGTGTAGCCCACCGTGTCAGGTACGTTTAGCACCGAGGCACCCGCTTCGACTGCCGTGTCCAGCACTTCGCACAGGTAATCGATATCGCTGCGCGTCGCGTCTTCGGCAGAGAACTCGACGTCCTCGGCGTAGTTGCGGGCCTGGGTGACGGCACGGCGAGTCATTTCGATTACCTCGGCGCGCGATTTCTTCAGCTTGTGTTCGAGATGAATGTCTGACGTGGCGCAGAAGGTGTGAATTCGGGGAGACGCTGCATGGGCCAAAGCCTCGGCGGCGCGCGCCACGTCCTGATCAGCTGTTCGGCAAAGCGCTGCAACTTTAACGCCGCGGCAACGGGCAGCCACAGCTTTGACGGCCGCAAAATCACCTTCGGAAGCGATTGGAAACCCGGCCTCGACGATGTCGACGCCCAGTTCCTCGAGCTTTTCCGCCATGCGCAACTTCTCGCTAAGGTCCATCGAACACCCCGGCGACTGTTCGCCGTCGCGCAGGGTCGTGTCGAAAATGCTGATTCGGTTTTGCGGCATAGTTTCCCTCCTGTGGGCAAACATGGCCAAATGCTAAGGATTGGGAGGGTAGAAGTCAAAGTTATTATCTTTATAGAAATATAACCGTGTGTGATACCATAAGCCGGCCCGGGACTGTGAATAATCCACGCGGCATGGAGGACCAGTGGACGTTAACCAACTCGAGGTCTTGATCGCGGTCGCGCGCGAGCAGAGTTTTTCGCGTGCGGCCCACTCGCTGCACCGCACGCAACCTGCTGTCAGTCAGGCAATTCGGCGGCTCGAAGCGGAACTTGGCGAGCCATTGTTCGATCGTTCGTCAAAGGACGGGACGCTCACCGCGGCGGGCCGCGTGTTGTTCGATTTCGCCGAGCAGATGTTGAACCTGCGGCAAGGTGCGCATCGCGCTATCAAAGAGTTGAAAGACCTCCAACACGGCAAGCTGGCGCTGAGCGCAAACGAGTACACGGTGATGTACCTGCTGCCGGTGCTCGCCGTGTTTCGCGCGCGACACCCGCACATCAAGATTGAAGTGAAGCGTAGTCTAGCGAGCCGCATCGCGTCGGAGGTACTGGGCCGCGGCGTCGAGATCGGGGTCGTTTCGTTCAAACCGACGGACCAGGCGATCGCATCAGTGCCGGCGATCAGCGATGAGATCGCGTTGATTGTGGCGCCGTCGCATCCTTTGGCGGCGAAGCAGATCGTTTCCGTGCGTGAGTTGGGAGCGGAGTCGTTCATCGCCCACAACGTGGCGTCGCCATATCGCGAACGAGTCGTAAAGACGTTTGAGAAGTACAAGACACCGCTCAATATCTCAATGGAGATGCCGACGCTCGAATCGATCAAGCGATTGGTGGAACAGGAGATGGGCGTGGCGCTCGTGCCGCGTTTGACTGCGCAGATCGAGATCCAACGCGGTCAACTCGTGGCGCTCAACGTGAAAGAGATGCGACTCGAGCGGCGATTGCAGTTGATCTACCGCCGCGGAGCAACTCTCTCGCACGCGGCAAAGGCATTTTTAAGAGTCGCCAAGGGTTAACGGCCGGGGACGTCGGAGATTCGCCGGGCATATTGATCGAACAGTCCGAGGTAATAAAGACGGACTAGATCTTTCTCGAGCGCCGGATTCTGTTTCACACGGGCACGAATCTCACGGAAGATCTTTTCTTTGATCCAATACGCGTTGCGATAACGCTCACCAATCGACGACGCATTCGCCAGCTTATCGATCTCCGGTGTGGTTAATCCTCGCCGCCACGCCGCGCGATACACCGTCAAAGCTTCCTGAAACGATTGGTTCGATATCTGGGTGAACAGTTGGTTCAGCCCTTTCCAGCCCTGCTTGTGCGTATCGACCAGCATCGCAACATCCGGATGAGGGTTTTGCGCAGAACGGTAATCGAGCAACGACACACGCAAATCAATCGTGCGATCTCCGTCGTAGTCGAATTCGATCGTATCGAGAAAACCGTTCTTGTCCGTGTCGGTGTACTTCACTACCTCCTCGACACGCGGCGCGATTGGCTTCGGCGACGGCGTCTTGTTGCCGCCGTGGTACTCGGCGTTCTTATCGACAGTCCAGGCGCCCCACTCCGCGCCCGCAAGGTGAAGTTTGCGATCGAACACGCCTACGTAGAGTTTTCCGCCGCCGGAATTGTCTTCGTCAAACTCGCCGCGGTCGCCGAGCGAATCCGCCTGCGGATGGCCGTTGATGCCCGGCCGTTGACCCTGCGCAACCATGTCGAGCTCCGCGTAGTTGCTGCGACGCCAGCGTTTCGTCGAATACAGATCGATCTCCTTTGGACCACCAAAGCCGTGCATCGGATAGTACATCTCGACGCGTTCCCAGCGATGGTCGTCGTCATCTTCGTCGAAGACAAAGTACAGCGTGGTCCAACCGGCGGTGAAGAATGCGTCGTAACTCTTCTGGTGCGGCATGTACATCAGCTCGTCGATCTTGCGCCAGTTGTTCCACTCGAAGCAGCCGTCGAATATCGGATTGCCTTTCAGGGCGGGATACTTGTGAACGAAAGAGCGGTACGGAATTCCGGGGCCGCCGGCGCCGCGGAGTGACATGTCGTAGTCGGTTTCATTTCCCTGCGTCGAGTCGTTGTCGAGGTCAAACGTGGTAAACGCTTCGCTCAGCACGCCGGAGAGGTTCGTTATGCCCTTGTCGTCCAACGCGGGAACGGGATCGAGCCAGCGCATGGCCATCTCGCTCGCGCCGTCGTTATCGAAGTCGTAAAACGCGAACGGGTTTTCCCAGTTGAGACGCGGGTCAGGCAGCGATTGCGGCGGCCGGTGGACTTTGAGAAAAACCGAGTCGCCGTTGTAGTCGGGGAGCCAGTCGGTGATTCCGGTGTAACCCCAGTTGTCGTTGTCGAAGTTGTACTTTTCCCAATCGAGCCAGCCGAGCACGCCGTCTTTTTCGACGTCGATATAGACCATCCAGTGGGACGCGCTGGGGTTCCATTTGCCGTTGGCCCATTCACGTCCCTGGGTGGCGAAGGCCTGGAGATCGGGCCGGCCGTCGCCGTCGTTGTCGGCCCATTTGATATTGATGTCGAGTGCGGTGTCGTAAATGCCGTCGCCGTTCTTGTCGATCTGCATCACGTCGCCCACCTGGTCGCCGCGAGTGTCGGTGGGAAGGAGGTCGCCGTTTTCGTCAAGCCAGCGCACGCGTTTTCCGTTCCACCAGCGTTCCAGGATGTCGGGTTTGCCGTCGTTGTTAATGTCGAGCCGGACGATCTCGTCGGAAGGCGTCGTTGACTTCAACGCGGTCTTGCGGAGATCGGGCGGGTGTGTTTGCGCAATTATGGTGTGTGTGGTTATAAGGATGAAAGTGATGAAGACAAGCGAGTGACGTCGCATCAGGACCTCAACTGGTTTAAATTGGTTCACATGGCTTTGGGGCAAGAAGTGCTCATATTTCGTATGCGGCCTCTAGGGGAAGAATATTTCTCGCGCAAAGACGCAAAGAAAGCAGTAGAAACGCGGTAGCAGTTTGCGTCTTTGCGCCTTTGCGCGACATCTTCCCCGCATAAGGAACTTCTTGCTCAAAGCCGGTTCATTGATTCTCGCGGGCGCACGGCCTTATAGCATAGAATTTTTCTCACGCGAATATGGAAGAGAAAGAATTTGTAAACCTTGTCGATCAACTGGAGGACTATGCGCGCGAGAATCCGGGCGCATACAAGTTGCGCGTGGCATTGCTCGCGGCGCTTGGTTACGTGTTTCTGATCGGAACGGTTGTCGCCGTCCTGCTACTCGTTGTCTTTGTCGTGTTCTTTGGCAGGCTCAACGCCATAGTTATCAAGATTCTGCTTATTCCGGTTGGCCTTGCGTTGATCGTATTGCGCTCGTTGTGGGTGGAGTTTCCCGTTCCGGAAGGACATGAGTTGCGCTACGAAGACGCGCCGAGGCTGTTTGATCTCGCGAAGAGCACACGTAAGGCGACGCAAGGACCAGCGCTGCACAAAGTTCTTCTGACTGACGAGTTCAACGCCGGAATCGTGCAACGTCCCCGCCTGGGGATGTTCGGGCATGAAAACTACCTCCTGGTTGGTCTACCCCTGCTGCACGGACTCTCGCCCGACGAAGTGCGCGCGGTCTTCGCACATGAATTCGGTCATCTCTCGGGTAAACACGGCGCCTTTTCCGCCTGGATCTATCGCGTTCGCCAAACGTGGGACCAGGTGCTCGAGAGAATGCGACAGGAGCAACGTTTCGGATCCGGCATCTTTGAAAGTTTTTTCAAGTGGTACGCGCCGTACTTCGCCGCCTACTCTTACGTGCTGGCGCGTGCGAAAGAGTATGAAGCGGATCGCATGGCGGTTCAGTTGTGCGGGAAAGAAAACATGGCGAGCGCGTTGGTCAAATTGGAGTTGCGAGACAAGTCGTTAGCCGAGGAATTCTGGCCCAGCTTTTTTATTCGCGCGGACAGAGAAGCGGAAGCCCCGAAGGATCCTTTCACTCAAATGTTGTCGGCCCTGCGACAACCTGTCGCGCCCGCGAAGGCGGAGGTATGGTTTTCTCAAGCATTAACGCGCAAGCACAGTTATGCGGACACACATCCCGCGATCGGCGATCGTCTGGAAGCAATGGGTTTTGGGGACGTGCGTACGAACGAAGAGCTGCATCGATTCCTCAAGGCTGACGACCAATGTGGAGACGAGTACTTCCTGCCGTCCGTGCCGGCCGATTTCATCGCGAGCAAGAATCGTTTGTGGCGCGAAGGCGTGGTACAGAGTTGGCGCGAGCGGTACGAGTTTGTCGTCGAAGCCCGCAAGACGCTGGCGACGCTCGAAGAAAAAGCGAAATCCGAAAACCTGACGCCGGAAGATCGGTGGGAACGCGCGCGACTGCTGCGCGTGACTCAAGGCGCTGAGGCGGCTTTGCCATTGCTTCGAGAGATCGTCGCGGGCGAGCCGGAACATGCGGGCGCCAATTACACGCTTGGTGAAGCACTACTTGAACAGGGGGATGAAACGGGCATCAGGCATATCGAAGCCGCGATGGAGAAGGATGTCCACTCGATCCCAGCGGGTTGTGAGTTGATCTACAACTTCCTCAGCAGTCGTAAACGCACAGAAGAAGCCGAACGATACCGCCGCTGCATTATCGACTACTTCGCGGAGATGGAACTCGCGCGGGCGGAGCGTACCACTATCAGCACCAAAGACGATTTCAAGTATCACGACGTCGCGCCCGAGGTGATTCGTGAGTTACGCGACCAGCTCAAGACCTATCCGGATCTCGCGACGGCCCACCTGGTCCAAAAAGTCGTAGAACATTTTCCGCAGGAGCCGGGGTATGTGCTGGGAGTCACGACCAGGAAGTCATGGTATAACGCGACCGGAAACGCGCAAGATGTGAAGTTGGTAGGACAGTTGGCGGAGAACGTGAACTTTCCGGGGTTCACCTACATCATTGCGCTCGAAGCGGATCTCAAACCTCTCCGGAAAGTTTTCGAACGAATTCAGGGAGCGGAGATCTATCGTGCCAACTAATCGCGTGTGCCATGTACCACGCGCGTGAGCTAGTCACGCGCGTAAAAAGGAACACGGATTCAGTTATAGTGCGAACGTGCCGTAGAACGCGCTGTTCTCTCCCGACCGGCTCCACGGATCGCTGACCTTACGCCCGCCGTATGAGGCATTAGTCGTGTAACCGACTTTACGGTTTTCGATTCCCACCAGCGGTTTGTACCAGACCAGGTTCGGCATCTTGCAGCAGAGATCGTTAGGCATCGCTTCGACGTTGATCGTTGCGTCGTCTGCCTTCACGGAGTAGGCGCGATCTTTGTGCTCAAAACTTATCGGCGCGTTTCTAACCTCGACGACCTGGCCGAGCGAGGCGGCGTACTTTTCTTTCAACGCGCTCAACATCGCCTGCGCCTGCTCGCGCGACGCAGCGGAGTCGATAATCAATTCGGACTGACGCGACGCGTTCTGTTCCGAAAGGTTGGAGGTCGAGTTGACGATGGCCATGGCGCGAACGCCCGTGAGATCGACGCCTTTCCATTTGCCGGAAGTAACGTTCCAGGCCATCAACGCGTCGCGGCCGGTCGTGACGACTTCGCCGTTGTAGTGACAGGCCCCGGCAAACACGCTCGCCGTCCTGACTTCAACGTACTCGCCGCGCACACTCACAGTCTCAGCTTGTGAACTGAAAACCAGCGCGCTCACCGCAACAATCATCGCCAACGCCGTAAACAACCCTTTTCTCATTTCGCTTACCTCCAAAAAACTTAGCCTCAAAAGGCACAAAAAGTTAGCCACTAAAAGGCACAAAACTTAGCCACTAAAAGGCACAAAAAGTTAGCCACAAGAGCCACAAGAGGCACAAGAAGTAACAACCATACCAAAGCCGCTAATGTATACCAAACGGAACC
>CBFGMX010000033.1:0-37434 GCA_965649955.1 uncultured bacterium | reverse complement strand
AAAACAGCTTATCCCCCAAGTATGCAATCACTCACGGCCATTTAGAATGCCACTTTGAATTCACAAGACGTTCACGCAGCGCGTTCGTCTCGGCGAATTCAGTTTGGTGAAGTCTTTTTTGATTTTCAAAAAACCACTCGTGAAATTCACTAACTGCTTCATAGTAAGACCGTGCAATGTCTTCAACTTTGTATTCGTCGCCGCTGATCTTTACGTACTCACGTGCAGCAGCATTCAAGCCATTCCATTCTTGCAGCGTCGAAAGGTCGATCCTTATTGAAGTTTCAAATCTTGAACTCAAACTCGCTGACGCTAACGGGAGATCTTTATGTAAAGTGTAATTGCGCAAGCAATGAACGAACTGGATCACAGGGTTTGATGTGAAGCGGTTGTTTAGTTCCGACTGATAGACCGTCCAGAATGGCGTGGTCTCATACAATTCAGTCGCGACGTTGCGTGTGTGGTCCACAAGTGTCTTTGCGCCCGCTACAAAGTTGTGCAATCTACGCGTGATTCGATCAAAAACTCTTTCATCTGCTTATCATTGCGAACGTCGAACAAAATTAAGAACTGCGCATAGTCAAGAAAGAGAGTTTTGGTGAGTTCCTCATAGTTTGCGCGAAAGATGTAGAAGCTCCTCCCGAGTCGTTGGATTTCTTCATGAATTCGCCAACCCTCAGTTTTCTGCAACGTCTCAATACCATCAAGGTACTCTTGGAGCGTGAGTGTTGTCGGGTTTAGTCGTTCGCGCTGTTTGCCGTACTGCCTCTTAACTTCACGATGGCGAGCGGATGCGTCAGGTGTCTTCAAAGCTTCTTTGTTAATCCCTCAACTCCCGCTGGTCGGGCGTTCCACGTTAACGTGGTCAATCTTCTGGGGATTGGTTCCGGGGCGCAAATGCGCCGAAAATCTCTCGCAACAGTCCGCGCTCGAAAAAGTACTTGGCGTAATAAAGTACTTGTGGTATTAATGCCCCTGTGAGGTTGTTGGATCCGATAGTGATCGCGGGAGGGGCGCTGGTTGCGCTTGTCTGGTCCTATTCGTGTCTCAGCCTCGCGGCGCACCTCAAGAGGAAGGCCCGACTCCGCACCGGATACACGCGCAAACTCTTCCACTTTCTGATCTTCTCTTCAGCCGTGGTGGTTCACGCCGTTGGCGGGTTTTGGGCGGTGTGCGTGTTCGGAACGATGGTCTCGGTCGTGGTCGCCCTTGCCGTCTTTCGCGGCCGCGGTCACAGGTTGTACGAGGCGCTCGCTCGCAAGCAGGATGGTCCACGCCGCACCTACTACGTCGTAGTCCCTTACTTCGCCACGCTGATCGGCGGGATGGTTAGCAACGTCTTCTTTGGTCCACTGGCGGTGATGGGATATCTCGTAGGCGGTTTGGGTGATGCCGCCGGTGAACCGGCAGGACTAAGGTGGGGCAAGCATCCTTACCGGCGTTCTTACGGCGCCCGTTTCACCAAGACATTTGAAGGCTCGGCGGCAGTGCTCGCTGCTTCCGTAGTGGCACTCTTAATCGGCGTGGCAATTAGTCCGGACCTGCGCTTCGACCTTCGATCCCTCGTCGCGCTTCCCGTAATCGCATTTGTCTGCACTTTGGTCGAGGCGTTTTCCCCGCGCGGTTGGGACAACGTTCCGATGCAGGTTGTTCCGACTGTGCTGGCAGCGATTTTATTGTCGAAATGAACTAACTCTTTTTCCCAACTCAGGTGATAACGATGTATGAAATCTTGAAATCTGCCGACATCAAGAGATTCGTTGTCGTGTCGATGCTGCTGTTTTGGTGCGCCGCAATGATCGCCGTGCGCATCGATCGCACGGGCTCCGGTTATTATCGATTTCTGATCACGAATCTCTTTCTCGCGTGTGTACCGCTATTTCTGAGTACGGCGCTACGCCTTGCGAGTCACTGGCGGCTCCGTTGGACCATCCGGCTGCCACTCTTTACTCTCTGGTTACTGTTCCTGCCGAATGCGCCTTACATTCTGACCGACATACTTCACTTAACTCGCGCGTCTCACGCTCCAGCCTGGTACGATCTCGCGCTGTTGCTTTCATGTGCCGGGACAGGTCTGCTGGTCGGTTATCTTTCACTCATCGACGTGCAGGGAATTGTGGCGCGCAGCTTTGGTGCGGCGTGCGGCTGGATCTTCGCGTTGGTGTCGTTGGTGCTGAGTGGGTTTGCGATCTATCTCGGCAGGTTTCTGCGATGGAACAGTTGGGACGTTCTGATCGCGCCGGCGCGAGTGTTTCAAATAATGGGCGGCCTGATGCAGCCCTGGGCCCATGCGCGAGCTGTGGCGGTGACGTTGATTTTCGGCGGTATTCTGACGCTCGGCTACATCAGTTTACGAACTTTACTGGCCCATCCGGATCGATCATGAGTTTCTTCCATCACTTAGCGAATCACGTAGAACGCCGTCTGCCGCGGACGAAACCATTTCATTCCATCCTTTGTCAGATACGCGTCGTCTTCCATCATGATCGTCACTTTTTGGCCGCCCCATTCCGGAACTGGAGTGGATGTGTTCAATTCAATCGCCGTGTACGAACCTTCGCGGAACGGCGGTTCCAGTGAGGGGCCAGCGGACGAACGACGAAAATCGATACTCGCACCGAGCGCATGTCCCTGGGTTCCGACTGAGTGCGAATAGATCATCGCTTCGATTCCAAGCTTTTTCATGTCGGCCATCGTCGCATCGTAGATTTCAAAGCCCTTCGCACCGGGTTTGATGCGTGCGAATAGCGCATCCTGAAGCCGGTTCGTATTCGCCAACGCTTTTTTCAGCCCCTCAGGAACATCCTGCTCGCCTGGCCGCAAGACGTATCCCATCTTTTGCCAATCAGTGCTAAGGCCCATGTAATTCACGCCGCAATCAATGTGAATTACGTCGCCACGCTGAATGACGGCGGATTCTTCGCTGACACTCAGGAATTGTTGCGTCTGACGTGGCTCGGCGTTGTGTCGTTGGATGCGCAAATCGGGTTGGAACCAACCATCCAAACCGAGATTGTTCACCTGTTGCAGAAACCACCAGCGAACATCGCCAACGGTGGTCTTGCCGGGAGTAATCACTTCGTTTGAGAACGCACGCTGCGTCAGAACGTCAGTGACTGCGACGGCCGTGCGGTAATGTTCAAGTTCCTCCGGTAAACGCGTGTCCATGTATTCGACGATCAGCCTGGCGGCGGAGACGAAGCGGGAGGAGAACTGCGGCGCAAGAGTTTCCGTTAGAAACTTGTGTGCCTCGTATGTAAGACCGTCGGTTGCACCACGCATTCCGCCGATGTTCAGCGCGATTGTTTTTGGGTTTCGTTCCTGCACGATGCGACGTAATGTTGCCGCGACGTCTCTGCCCGGCGGATTCAACACCTCGAAAAAATACTTCAATTGTTCTTCGGGATAACGGACGATGGCGATGCGATCGAGTTTGTCGCCACCGCGATCAGCAAAAATGAAAAAGTCACGCCGGCCGGCGTAAGGAATAGGCGGAGCAATGTGGGCCGTTACCGGATCGGCGTGAAACTCCTCGTTCACGACGATCCACATCGCGATCTTCTGTTGCCGCATCATCGGCAGCAGCATCGTGTCGAGCCGTTTCTTAAGCCAGCGTTGTCTCTCGGCCTGTTGGTCGCGCAACGAGAGCAGTTGCGGGAGCGAGCTGGCGTCGTTCGACATTTGCGCCGAAACGGAAAAGGCCAAAGCAAACAACAGCAGTGCGCTTTTTCGTACGTGTCTTTTCATTTCTTTCCTTAATGCGTGAAAACAAGGTATTTGAATGCAGTTGCTCCGAGGTTCAGAAAAAGTCACCACGGTAGCAACGACAAGGAGTGAGATATTACTGAAGATCCGAGATTTGATCCCAACGCTCGATGGTGGGTCGGCGCTCGTAACCCCAGATGCCGTCCAGGCGTTCCGTGCCGGTGGTTTTTTCAAGCCCTTCCGAAACCATTCGAAACGCCTCTACTGCGCCGGGTGCGACGAGGATATGACCGCTTCCGTCGCGCGGCACTTGCCAACGAAATTCATGCAGCGTTCCCAGTTCCGCCATGGCTTCGCGCAACCGCTCGCCCAGTTTCTTCAACCGAAACAGCAGCGCGATCAGGCCACAGGTCGTGAAGATGCTATACGGCTCGAGGTCCAACAACGTGTCGCGCAAACTCTGTTCGTCGGAGCAGTGGATGATCTTTCCTGCTAGTGAAGTGTCGCTGTTCTTCGCTGTGCAAACAATTGCATTCCGGCGCAGATCGACGAACCCACCGGCGCAAATATTGAAGTCACGAAAATCCCTGAAGCTGCAACCACGTTCTTGTGGTCCATAACGCGAGAGGTGTTGCGCAAAACCGGTCTGCAAGTACTTGTCGATGGTGTCTGTATCGTTAACGAGTGTTGACTCCTTTACGAGGTGGGCCAGTGGCGCGACAAAGTATCCGGTCCTGACGTGGGTCTTGCCGTCGATATCAAACAGGATCGGCGAGCCAAGCGAGGGCACCATCCAAATTGCCTTCAATGCACGTTCGAATACCTGAAGCGCCGCCTTTTCCTTGGCGGGAAAAAATCCGGCGTGGCGGGCCGGTTTAAGCTTCGCGAGGTCTGCGGCTGTTTCGGCGGAGGCGAGAATCTGCATCTCGTCCGTGAGGGTATCGACGTCCCAGTCTTCGATGTCTTCGAACGTGAGCGGGTGCGAATGTTCGATGATGAAGCGTGCGGGATCGAAGAGTTCCAGGTCGACGTAAGGATCGATGGCGTCGATGTCTAGAGTGCGAAGTCGATGCAACAGGATGAGAAGCGATAGCGTGTGAAGCTCGCCTTGATGCTTTGCCGACCCGAGTTCCTGCAACGCGAGCGGCTCAAGGCCGCTGAGCTGCATTTGCAGGAGCGGTGGTTGATGGAGGAGATCGAAAACCTGGCGTGAGTTGTCGCCCTCGGTGTAGTAGCAGACGTTTTTGTTTTCGCCTTTTTCCGGAAACCATGGCGACAAGGGATCGTCTCCGAACAAACCGACAGTCGCCATTACCAGTCCGAGCTCGCTTGCGGATGCGACCCTCATCACGCGATACAGTGCATCAGCGTTCGATACGGAAAAGAAACCGTTCTCGCCGCTGCGGATGGAATAGGTGGGACGCAGTATTTCACCGCGTTCGAACGTCAGCGGCGCGCTCGGTGGATCGTCCAAAGGAATCGTAACCGGAGGATAAATCCTGATGCTCTGTTTGACTGGGATTGGTTTGCCGTTGGTCTTTGCCACGCCAGCGGAAGGTTGTGTTTCCTTTGCACCGGGAAACAATTCACGCGGTTCGTCCCAAAGCAGTTCCGCGATGTCCTTGTGCATAGGGATTGGTTCACGAATTCGAACTTCGTCGATACCGATTGCGGCCGCGGTGATCAGGACTTTGACGTCGATCTCAGAAAACTGCTTAGTGAACTCTTCAGCTTCATTCTGTTTCTTTCTGAGTTTGTCGTCCTGGGCACTATGCGAGAAACCCAGGCGTATCCTGGGAACCGGTCGTCCGTCGATCAACTCATCGTCGTACATGCCACCGATGGCCGTCGTGTGCGCAAGCAGCACGACGTCAGAAACAGACGTTATTTCTTTCAAGTCAGCTCGCAACGTGTCGCGGAAAGTACTTTCGAGTTGTTGTAAACGTTCGTCTCTTTGATCGCCGTCCAAGCCGTCGATATACGGCGCAGCTTCCTTTAGGTAATCGAAGTGATATGCCACCAGACTTGGCAGCGGGATGCCGACGATCACCGATCGAAATCTTGCATTGCGACGGTCGGGAGGAAGCTGCGCCCGATAGTTCTTCAGGAAGTTACTTATTGGACGCGCATCCTTAACGGCGTTCAAGAGTCGTTCGAAGTCGCTGCCGGTCCCGCGGAGGGTCTGCATGAAGGTACGAACAAACTCCGGGCGCTCCTCATCTCTCGTGCGCCAGATGTCGTCAAGACCAGGCAGGGCCGTTAGTGGGAATGGTTCAAATGCGATGAAGATTCCGCTGTGCGTGAGATACGTATTAGGGCGGCTGGTTTGCCTTGGTAACTTGTCCTCGCCGTGACGTGATTCGACAAAGCGGCGGAGGCGATCCGTGATGTCATTGATGTCTTCCTGCCCCTTGCCGGTGGCGAGCAGAATGGGGACGTCGTTCGGGTCGGGGACGTCGTTCGACCTCGGATCCGGGATGCTCATGATCTCTTCATACAGCGCAAACATCTGTAGAAGAGCCGTACCGCCGACCGCGCCTGTGCCGCCGATAAAAACATGTATGTCGCGATATCGCTCGTGGCTGCGAGCGGCGTGAAGGAGCTTGGCTACGAGTCGCTGTTTCTTGTACCCCATTCGCTCAACACTTCCTGCCCGTTTCGATGGTGAGTGGGTTTAAGGAACCAACGAGTAAGGCGTTCGTTGGCAGGGCAATGAGAATGCGTCCGGCAACTTAAAAGATTGAAAATCGAATGTCAATAGACCCACGGGCGTAGGCAATGGTGCTCTCACGTGCGGAAAGAAAGGGAAAAAGAGATTTTCGCGAATTCCTTCTTAACGTGTCTTCCGGTGATTGACATCTCCGGGCGAACTCATTACTCTGCCGCTGCTCTCGCTGAACTTTCGCCTTACGGTCACCAACAACCCTTTTATTGCGGCGCACTTTCCGGTTTCGCTGTGCCATTCATATTTGAAGACCCTCCCCGATGAAGAGAAGAGAGCCACCAAGTGAGGAAGCTTTCAATAAGCTACTTACCTGGCTTGACCCTGACAGAGATAAAGCAGCCGCCAAATATCAGCGAATCCAATTTCGTCTGATCAGGATCTTCGCCGCTAAAGGTTGTGTCGACCCCGAAGCCCTTGCTGATGAGACGCTGAACGCAGTTGCGCTCAAGATAGACTGGCTGATTGAGAACTATTCCGGCGATCCGGCGCTGTACTTCTACGGCGTAGGCAAGAAAATCTATCTGGAATACATCAGGACCACGATTGTCCCCAAGCCACCTCCACCTCCGGATAACCGCGAAATCGAATTGCGCTGTGGCTGTCTCGAACGCTGCCTCGAGACTGCGGCCACCCACGATGAAAGGACGTGGGTGTTGAGGTATCAAGAGGGTGAAGGCCGAGAAAGAATCAACAATCGAAAGCGGTTGGCCGAAGAATTGAAGATTTCTGTAAATGCGCTTAGGATAAGGATTTGTCACATCCAAGCGCGCCTTCGACCATGCATTGAGGACTGTCTGGAGAAGTTTGCCGAGTGAAACGCTTTGGCTCTGCGAGACATATTGGGCAAAAGGTCTCCCCGAGGGCCGGAAAGTAGTTATTTCTAATGGCGCTTAGCAATCATGATGAGTCGGCGATACGAGACTATCTCCTAGGTAAGCTCACGGAGGAAGACCAGCAGAAGGTGGAAGAACGGCTCATGGTCGAAGACGAGCTTTTTGAAGAATTTGAAGTTTCAAAGGGCGAGCTCGTTGAAGAATATGTCGCCGGTGAATTACCGCAAAAGGAACATGAGTGGTTCAGGACCCATTTCTTAGCCTCTCCCGAAGGCCGCCAGCGACACGCATTCGTGCTGGCCGTTGAATGTCTTCAAGCCCCCGTGCCCGCGGCCGTACCGCAAGTAACAACCACACAGAGTTGGTGGCAACGATTCAGATCATTTTTGTCCATGCGTACCTGGACGATTGGACTTGCCACTTCAGCGCTCACAGTTGTCGTGGTTGCGTGGCTGCTTATCCCGCGTGGAAACGTAACGTCGATTGGTCCGACTCTTGTCGGCACCGTCGTTCAACGCAGCGGCCAGGGTGAACTGCCGGTAAGAGTAAGAATCGATCGGAACGCGTCCAAGTTTAGAATCCGTTTGTTGCTTCCGAAGCCCGGAGTTTCAGCCACAAGCTATCGAGCGAACCTCGACAACCGGCTCACAGCGAACCCAGTGAACGTAGTGGAACAGGATGCCGATGGCGTGTGGGTTGAGATTCCGACCGAACTAATCCCGCCGGGCGAGTATTCGCTTCAGCTCACAGCAGTCAAACCCGACGGCTCAGAAGAGAAGATCCTTCGTTACTACTATTTCAACGTCGAAGGGTAGTCATCTATTGCTGAGCCGTGCGACGCCGCCAGGCCCAGTACGCAGCAGCCACTAACAGGATGATGATTGGTCCAAGAGCCAGCAGCGATCCATGCGGTCGTACGCCTGATGAAGGAAGCACCTGTATTCTCAAGTCGTAATCACCCTGATAGCTAAACCCGGCCCAGTAATAAGGCGAGCTCCACTCTGCTTGCGAGCGGATCTTGTTTTGCGCGTCGCGTAAAGCGGCGGCTGGTCCCATGTGACCTTGCAGCATGTTGGCGTAGAAATGCTTCATCAATTCGGAAGTGGCGCGGTCGTCTACCTGCCACAAGCTGGCAACGACTCCTGACGCTCCCGCGTGCATGAATCCGCGCACCATGCCTACCAGCCCTTCGCCGTTTTGTTGCTTCCCGAGCGCGGAGTAACAGGCACTAAGCACGACGAGATCCGGAGCACGCAGCTTAAAAATGTCGTGCAGGCCGACGAACCCATCGAGCGGCCTCGCGTTTGAATCAATCAGCGACAGCACCAAACCGGACGACTCCGGGTGATTCGCGTCGAATATTCCATGCGTGACCAGGTGCAGGATTTGATACTTCGTCAAATCTGTGTTGAGCAGGTTTTCGCGCGTGGCGTTGAATTCGATGTAGAAAGCGGAATCGCTGCCGGCGAGTTCGCCAATGGCGCGTAACTCACGCTTGGCGTTGAACAACCGCGGCAACTTGCTGAATTCGGAAACTTGTTCCGACCGCGTCTGTTCAACCTCCGTGCTGCTGCGCAAGCCGGATGCGGGCGGCGCATAATCGGGAGAGAAAACCGCGTCGCCGAATCCAATCATCAAGTGCGGTCCTCGCTGGCGGTTTGATTGCTGTCTCCGCAGCAGCGCGAGAGTCGACGCGGAAGGCGCGTGCGCGATCTCAGTCGTGGCGATCAACGGCTCCGCTGCGTCGCGCGTTTTCTTCAGCAGCTGAAAAGGAACGTATTGCAGTGCCCCGTCGCCTATGACGATCAAACGCGACGTGCCGAGGTTCGTCGAGAGCGGTTCCAAAATCAGCCGGCTGAGTTCAGCGACTGCATTTTGCGTTTCCGCCTCAGCGCCTGGTGATTTCAAACGCTCGAGAAGTTGCAGTGCGGCGCGCTCGATCGTTTCTTTGTCTTCGAGCTCGAAACTGTGCAATGCCTTGTCGGTCACCACCCAGGCAAAACTCTTTGGGCTACCCAGCGAGTACGACAGCAACGACGTCTGAGCGTCTGTCACCTCTTTTTGAATTTGCGCGAACTTCAGCGGCGTTGGGCGCAGCATATCGACGCTTCGCCGAGTGGTGTTCACTTGTGCCTGAAGCGCTTCGTTGCTCGCATGGACCTCACGCAGTTGATCGTCAATCTTCGCGATGGCTTCATCGGAACCCGGCGTGCCGACCAGTTTTGCTCGCTCGTCAACCAGTTGCTGCTCTCTCTGTTGCAGGTCCTTCTCCTTTTGCACCAGTGCCGGATCGGTCAACTGCCGCAGTTCTCTGAAGTCGTGAAGCCAATCCAGCAACGCCCGACCACGTCCCGCTTCGTTGACGTCGAAGGCCTGAATCTCGAGCTGCGGATCCCTGCGTTGGGCGTTCCGAGTCATTAGCAACTTCACGTAGGTGTTGTAACGATCGTAAACCGACGCGAGGAACGAACTACGCAGATCTCTGCTCCAGGCGTTTTCTCGCAGGCGCTCCGTAATATCTATCGAGCGCTTGAGATGAGTTTCAGCCTCATCGAGTCGCCCGCGGTCAAGAGCCAGCTTACCCAACCCGAGACGAAGGACGGCCTCGTTTGTGTAGTCAGGGTTCTTTTCAAAGTAGCCCAGGGCCGCGTTGTAGGCGGTTGCGGCCGGCGCAAGGTTTCCGAGCAGATGTTCGGTTTGTGCGAGGTAAATCTCGGCCCGAGCGAGCGGTCGCAGGTTCTGTTCGCCTTTGCCGAAGTATTCGATCGCGGTGAGAAACTCCGCTCGCGCCGATTCGTATTCGTGCGCCGCCAGCCAGACAAGGCCGAGAGCTTCATGACACAGTCCGATGGTGAGAGGGTTCTCAGTTTCGCGGGCATCGACCAGCACCCGCTGAATCTCTTGTGCCGCTCCGGCATAGTCGCCGACAGCAGCTTGCACGCGGACGACGATGCGGAAGGCGTCGATGGTGGCCCGTTTTGCGTGAGCGCCATCGCGGTAATACCTCAATGCTTCTTCCAAATACTTCCGCGCAGTTTGCAACTGCCCGTACTCTTCATAAACAAGACCAAACGCGATACCCATCTGACCGGCTATGTACGGCTCGGCTTCTTTGTCGATATTTAGACTCTCGATCTGATTCAGGTATCCCAGCGCGTTCTGCCACTGGCCCAGCCTGATCTCCTGATAACTCAGATCGATCAGGGTCATTGCCACCTCGGCGACATCGCCAAGAGATCGGCTGATTGCTTCAGACTGCTTCAAGAGGGCGGTGGCTTCGCTGGGTTTGTTGTTCAGCATGCACACTTCGGCTTGCAACCTGAGTACACGCGCTTCGAGTCGCTTGTCAGGATGGTCGCGCAAGATCTCCAGAGCGGAGTTGTTACTTGCTTCGGCTTCTTTGCGTTTGTCTGCCTCGTAATGAGCATACGCGAGATAAGCGTGAGCGGCGGCTTCGCCTTTCCGATATCCCGCGTCGCGGCTTAGTTGCAACGCTCTGTTAAGGAGTTCTATTGCCGGCGTGATCTCATTGCGACGTATGTGAATGTGCGCGGTGAGGGTGAAGGTGTCGGCCATCAGCGGCGCGTATTCCGAGGCAGGCAGGCTTTCTGCCAGGCTCCTGGAGTTCAGCGCCTCAGTCAGCGCGGAGTCGAGTTCGAACAACCTGAGGTGTAGTTGAACAATTTCGTTCGTTACCCTGATTTCGGCGACTTTGTCGCCTGCCGCACGAAGTTGATCCCGTTGCACGATCAACTCGCTGAGCCGTTCTCTGCGGGCAGCCACAGTCGTGAGGTATGGTGCCGCGTCGTCGTCCTGCCCAAGGGGAGTTTGAGCAAGGACGACTATACAGGTCAGCAAGAGGACGCTGCGGAGGAGTACGCTCGAACGCTTAATCATGCGTCAGTTGGGAGAACGTAATGCACGGGCGACGCGGCATCGTCGTATGGCGACCCGCTGTTGCCTAATGCTGTTAAGAACAACATCAAGTTGTCCGTGGCGACGCCACCTTGGCCAACGGGTTACCCTGCGCGCGCTTAGTTTGGCCCTTGCGAGATGACTTTTGCGCTGCTGTTCTTTCGAACTGATTGCCCGTACCTCTGTCAGGGTCGCTGGTGCGAGGTAGTTTCGCCAACACGTTTTTGGCCGATCCGGCTGCGACTTTAGTCGTACGGCGTTTGCGAGGGGACGTGGGCTTGATCACTTCCGCTACTAAAGTCGGGATGTTCCAGCCCAACCCAGAAACCGGCGGCGCAGTCTGATGCTGGAATAGACCCTCTTCCGCCTGGATCGCGCTGGCCTCATCTATTTTGCGCTGCTCGTCGGCGGGAGACAAATAACGCCGGCGAGGATAGTTCTTGATGTTGAACGACATATCGAAGTCGGCTCTTGCCGTGTCCGGGCTGGACTTCTGTAGATCGCTCTCAGGCAAGGGTAACTGTCCTGCATTCCCGTAACGCGCAAACGCCAGGCCCGCTTCGAGGTTGTTGAGGTGCTTCTTCATCTCGAACCGGCGGTTTGCCCGGCGCATGTTTCTGAGAGTGGCCTTAAAAAACGCCTCCAGGAATTGGTCCCACTCGGTTTCTTTCACAAACCCGTACTGGCTGTAAGTGTAAAACGCGTTGTCGAGACGGTACTGTTTGCGGTTGCGAGTAGGTCGTGGGAAGAACGGACCGACCGGCTTGGACCACGGAAAATAGATTGAGAGGCCGTGGGAGTACTGAAGTTCCGAACCGATGTAGTACGAGTGGCTGCTCGGCACCAGGTCTTTGATTTTGTCCATTACATCGATACAGCACGACACTATCGTTTTCGTCTGTTCGACCAGACAGTCGTTCGCGAGCTTCGCTCTCTCGTCTTTGTCGACTTTAAACCTTACGAGCAGACGGTCCTGGCGTTGCACAAGCTCATTGCAATTCTGGACGAGCCGCTCACAGAAGTCGTACAGATCGACGAACATTTCCCACCAGTAGCTCTGCGCTTCCAGCCGCGCCATTCTGACTGCGTCGCAGATCTCGGGATAAGTCGCGACGCGCTTCTCCTTTCCTTGTCCTTCGTTGCAATCGACTTCGACGTGCAGTCCGCTCTTTAACGCTTTCCCGAGAGACCTGACGGCGGTGGTTAGGGTACCGCGACCTCGTAATCGTTCGAGATTACACGCTGACTGCTCAGACGAGCGATCCATTATGGTGAAATCCAACATCGTTCGAGCGCATGCCTTTAGCATCTTGCGCGCGATGGTGTCGGTGCCCGCACTCGGCCGCTCCACCACTGCTTCGATCATCTTCTCGTAAGGCCACCCGGTGGCGAGCACCAGACCTTGCGAGCCAATCACGTAGTCGGCGTGGTTGCGAATCTCATAAGCGGTCTCGATACCGTTCATGACGCAGTTTTGGAAGGCCACGATATCAAGCGTTCGCTCGTGGTCAGGGCCGAACTTGTCGTTCAGCACGTCTCGTAGATCCTCGAGCCGGAGAAAACTCCCCGGATTCTCGGATACCAGGAAACTCTGCCCGGCGACGATGGGGCCGTGGCCGAACAGAATAAGCATGAATCTCTCGGAGTCATCGTGTTCGGTTACGGACCAATTGATGAACCTGCGGAGTCCTTCGGCGACCACCGGCCGGTACATTGAACCGTTTTCATCCAGGGTCTCGGACTTCACGTCCTCCGCTTCGTCACGGTCAAAAGGGGGAATCAGGTCGTTGTGTAATTCCCAGTCGAAAAAGACCTCCCTTTTGCTTTCTGGCGGGCGATGGCTACAGTTGATCTCCAGATAGCGAGATCCCCTGGGCCAGGGAGTGCTTGACTCGAAGCACGCCAGGACGCAGACGTCGTCGCGGTACTCAACCGCTTCGAGCTGCTGCAATACGCTGACGCAATGGGAGGTCAGGTCGTTGTCGCCGGCCAGGTAGACCATGATCGTCCACTTGGTTCTCTGTCTCTTGCTCATTAGCTTAGCTCCCCGTTTTTATTCTGGGTGGATCACTAAGAATGACGACAACGCCAAAAATATTTCTAATATCTCTGTTCTCTCGAAGCTCTTTGAACGCGAGCCTCGAGAAAACACGGCTGTTTCCGATAGAACCACGGTTAATCACTCCGTTTTCGGCTTCGGACTGAGCTTCCGTAGCCGCGGCGGGGTGGTGCGTCTGATCTCGTACTGTTTGGTGCAACTTCTCGGGCTTGATTCGTTCGTTAGATGAGCTTATATGAGAGGAAGGGCAAAAGTCTTCTACTTCATCTCGATGCATCGATTAATTAAAAACCTCATTTCTTCATTGGCCGTGGTGATTCTGACCGCAGGCGTCGCAGTGGCCCGACAACCGGCCGAAGCGGACGACGCCTTGCTGGCAAAGCTTAAGACGCGGGACCATCGCATCCGCGACGTTGCGTTTTCACCCGATGGCAAGTTATTGGCGGCCGGTTATGGTTTCAGCGACGAGGGCGGCATCACGATCTGGAATGTAGCGGACCGCTCTGTTGTAGTGAATTTGCTCGCTGGACCAAAACAAACCGTCGCCGTCCCACGCATCGCGTTTTCACCGGACGGAAAACTGTTCGCCGCGGCTACCGATAAAGGCGACGTTATGGTTTGGACGGTCGGTCAATGGCGTTCGCCTAAAACCGTCTTGCGGCAACGGGGATCGCCGGCGGATCTGACGTTCGGCGGAGCGATGCTTGGATTTGCGTCCGAAGAGGAGGCTCTTCTCTACCACCTCGCTACGTCGGAAGTTATCGTGCTGGCGACTAGAAGCGGTCCAGGCGACTCATTCACCGAAATTTCATTTACTCGGGACGGGAAGTTGGCTGCCGTTTCCGGCCACCGCAAAACTTTCCTTTGGAACGTCGAAACCCGGCAACGACTCGACTCGCTGGACCTCGCGGCGTTTGGCTTTTTCGGAAGTCTGTCGCCCACCGGATCACATTTCATTCTCGGCGGCGGTCCGGTTTTTGGGAAGAAGTCGGTTCAGATCTGGAACGTGCCTGAAAAGAAGTTGCTTACTGAACTGAGGGATTTTCGAGGCGGAATCTTCTCGCTGGGGATCTCGCATTCGGGAAGTTTATTTGCCCTCGCGGGCGGGAATTACGGCCGCGGCGGCGGCGATTTGAGTTTGTGGAGTGTTGACGACGGGCGCGAGATTGCTTACACGCGCTTCGGTGACGCCCCGATTCACAGTCTCGCCTTCAGTCCAGATGACGCAACACTGGCCGGCGGCAGCGAGGATGGATTCGTTTTGCTCTACGCGGTGGATCGCTTGAAAGGGCCGGTGGTTACGAAACAAACTTCGGCGTTGTGCGGCGAGATTGCCGTTGAAGGGAATCGCGCGTTTATACGTTCACTCTCAATGGTGCCTTTGCCAATGCGCGACTTCGGATATCCCTGGCGAACTGAGATCACCAACTCCGACGCCGTTGCGGCATTTGCAGGTTCACCGGTCATTCTAAACGAATGGTTCATTGAAAGCACCGCAGCTACGGACCGTGCGCGTGTAGCAGCCTTTCGCTCACTGCTCGACGACCCGCTGCGACCTAATCCGGATCACATCGTTTTTGGTTACACCCAGAACCCGGGATGGAGCGATGGGTTCGTCGCGAAGTTATACAGCGACGGGCGTTTTGTCGCCGCCAATACGCTTGGAGAGTGTTTATCGGCCGGTTCGCTGGCAGACTTAAAAACAAACTTTGCCGCCGTTAGGGACCGGTTGATCAGCAGAGGGATTATCGACGTACAGAAAGAGCCACTCACGCTTGGAGCCGATCACTACGGTACAGCATTCATAGAGTTCACGATCAACGGTGTTCCCGAGTTGAGGAGTGATGCGGACGACATAGCAGTGTTGCTCAACGGCGGTCCAGCGAAGAAGCGAGAAGCTTTCTCGCGCATTTTTAAACAGGAACAAGCGTTTGTAGATTCAATTTTAAAGGCGGGTATGAAGTTACCACGCGTGGCTGGGAAGTAGGTCTACCAAATCAACTCGCCGGCTAAGCCGGAACAAACTCCAGCGTATTGGCAGCTCGTTCGGGTTCGGCAAATCCGTCAACCCACTGCTTCGATCCCTTGGTTGGGTACTTCTCAGCGAAGGCTGCGGTAACGGCATCGCGGATACGAGCGCCGCGGACTGGTTTACCGCGCACTGCGATTTCGTGGTCTCCGACCTGAATCGTGCCTGCCGGTTCCTGTTTGAAAGCCCGAAACCATCCGGTCGGCTTGTTATTCCACGAACGCACGAACACGCGGTCGTTAACCACTACTACCCACACGCCGGTGTAGCGATGTGCAGTTCCACTGCGAACACCTAAAATCTTCGCCTTACGTAACGAATCGACCACGTCCGGCGCAAACGTTTTGTCCTTCGACATAAGACCTTCGACTACAAGCGCGCTGCAATTAGCAGGACTATCTGTAAACGAAGTTATAGAGGATAGTGCCGGTGACTTTGACTGGCTGTCCCGCGATTTTGGTCGGGCTGAACTCAGCTCGCGAAGCCGCATCCTCGCTGGTTTTCCGCAACTCCGGATGCCCGCTGATAGCCCGGGCCGAGATCACCCTTCCGGTTTCGTCAATCAGGACTTCCACTTCGACGGTTCCAGACGCGCCGGCATCACGAGCGGACCGCGGATACTCCGGCTTGGGCAGCCTGAGGGCGCGACCGTTCACGACTCCACCTGTGATCGGCGCTTGAAGAGGCGACGTAGAAGCACGATTTGCGACAGCCGGACTGGAGCGTCCTGAGACTGACGCTGTTTTACGATTGACTGGCGATTTGATCGCATCGTAGCGCTGCCATTCAGTCTCGCTCATGGCGGGAACATGCCCGCCGAGCAAAGGATCGCGCAGTAAAAGCCTCTCCGCTTCGCTCTTGTGCGAGATCGCCAGCGACGCCAGACCCAATTCGTCGCTCAGAACGGCAGCCGTCACACTTAGTCCGACAACGTAACCTAACGACTCGTTATCCTTCTTGTCTCGGACCAATAAGAGTCCCTGCTCCTTTATCAACAGTGAAAGTTCCGGCAAACGCTTGTTGCCATGCAGGTAACTTTCGCACTCGATAAACGCGGAAACCCAATAATGCTTTGTGGGATCGTTTCCCAGCCACTTCAGCAACTCGGTTTCGAATTGCGGGCCCAGTCTCTTGCGTTCGTCGTCGAAGATCTTTGAAAGACTCTCTTTATCGCCGGCCCATCGCAGGGGCGCGTGCTTAACTTCTTTGTCCATTACGGCGAACGGTGCGTCGTCGGGATTTTGGGCATGCAGGACAACGGCGCAAGAGAGAATGATGGCAATGACGAACGAAATCTGTTTCATCATGTTTTCCTCACTCGATAGACAACTAATCGACCGAGACGATCATGTCGGGACTAATCATCCTGAACGTACATGCACCGGGCTTCGCCGCGCACGAGAGCGTTCCGCGTCGCACGATCTTCGTCGGCGAAGCATCCGGAAATACGAGTTGATACTTGATCGACTTCAATTGCGACGCGAGTGGCTTAAGACTCTCGTCGCCCTTGATGAACTTCACGTCGATCACCTGCGCGTTGCGGTTCGCATCGGGCGTAACGATCAGATAGAACTCAGCCTCGACCGGCGCCTTCAGATCGGGCAACAGTTGCGCCAGCGACAGCGTCTGGTACGCCGGTAGCTCCTTCTTCGCAGCCTGCAACAGCGTTTCGACCGTGTCAGGCTTCACCAATTTCAACAAGCTCTCACGAGCTTCGGGCCGAACGCGATCGGCCACGGCGCCCTGCGCGTAGAGGCGAATCGCTTCGTCTTTCCTGCCACGTTTTTCAGCGACTGCGCCGATGTGATGGCCCACCTCGCTATGCTGCTGGATCATCCACGAAGCCTTGATGTACTTCTCCGCCGAATCGAAATCGCCCTTTTGAAAGTAGACCCAACCGAGCGTGTCCCAGTAGGCGGCCAACGAAGAGACGTTTTGCAGATCTTCGATGGTGATGTTTGCGGCTTCGAGATTTCTCAAACCGGCAGCGATTGTTGTGACGGCCGACTCGGCATACTGCTGTGCCTTTTCAAGCTGCGCGCCTTCGACCGCCATATAGTAAGCAACGTTATTCAATACGAGAGGCGTGCGCGAAAGCTTGATCGCCTCCTCAAATGCGGCGATCGCCTTTGGCGCTTCGCCCAACGCGAGATATGCGCGCCCAATGCTGACGTGCAGTATCTCCTGATCCGGAGTTAACGAAAGCGCCCGCTCCAGTGCCGGAACGGCTTCTTTGTATTTGCGCCACTCGACGAGCATCTGTCCGAGACTCGAGTGGGCCGTTTGGTCCAGCGGCGTCACTTCAATCTGTTTGCGGAACGATTCTTCGGCGTTCGCGTAATCCTGCTGGTACCAGTACACGCGGCCGAGCATGTTGTAGGCGTAGTCTTCAAATGGATTGATCTTCGTCTGCTCGCGCAGGACGGCGATCGCCTCGTCGTACTTGCGTTGCTGCACGAGTACGAAACCGAGATTGCGGCGGACTGTCTTGTGCTTGGGATCCTTCTCCACCACGCGCCTGAGCAGTTGTTCGGCGATGGGGTAGTTACCGTTTCGCACCGCGGCTTGCGACGCCTGGAGCAGATCTTCAGTCTTGACCGAATCGGGAATTGAAGGTGTACCGGCGATTTCGGTTTCGAGTGACAGTGCTTGCTGCGCGTCAGATCTCACTGCCGCTACAAACGCCTGGTAGTCCTGCAAACGCTCGGCAGGCAATTCACGTTGCCGCAGTTTGAGTGTTCGTTCGGCAATCAGCGTTTGTCCTTCGAGTTTGTAATTAGCGGTGTACTCGCCGTAGTCGCGCGACACTTTCAAAGGAAGCGGCAGTCGAGTTTGATATTTCGCCGGCAGCGTGAGTTTCAGGCTGTAGGAGACGTCGATGGGTGGACCGATCTCGAGAGGTTTTTTGCTCTTGCTGGTGCGGCCGTAGAAGTTATTCAGACTGAATGGCGGAAACGGAAGCGGCACTTTCAGTTTCTTGCTTGACCAGTCGAGAAAGTCTTTGCGGGAGACGTTGAATTCGATTTCAAACGGCTTCTCGAGATCGGCAGGATCCGTTGTTTTGATTTCGCTGACCTCGCCGGGGAGACCTCCGGCCATGCCGAGGTAAAAACCCAAACTTTTCCAGTCGCTCTTTGGTGTGCGGCGAAACATGAAACGCATGTACGTCTCAGAGTCGCCTTTCAGGGCTAAACGCCCGTGAGCCGTAACCTTGCCGAGATCGTCAACGGTGCCTTCCATTGCAACGAGCTCCGAAGAGAGAAACGGAGGTTCCGCAGGCGTTGTTTCGAGCCGGGCCGGACCGGAAATCGGCACCATCAGCGCTTTTTTGTTGCGCAGGCGGGGTGACAGCAATCCGGCGGGCGCGACTTCAGCCGTCGTGTCTGCCCAAAGCGTTTCGTTTCCGATCGGAATCGCGCTGATGACGTGATCAAACTGGCCTGGCGAAGGAATATCGACGTCGAGTTTTCGCGCGGAGTTTATCAACACCGGATATGCGCGCAGTCCGGTTGCGGCCAGCATCGAGGCAAGTAAGGTGTGTTTGTCTTTGCAGTCGCCGTACTGGTTGCTCATCACCTCAGCCGCGGCGTGTGGTTGGTAACGGCCCTGGCCCAACGAGAGACTGACGTAACGGAAGTTTTTGGCGACGTATTCATACAGCGCGGTAACTTTTTCTTTCTCAGTCGCCCGTCCTTTAATGATCTCTTCCGCTTTGACTTTGATTTTGTCGTCGGGAACAACGCGATCGCGTTGCAGTCCGGCGTACCACTGGCCCACTTCGTCCCAACTTTGAAATGTCGTCAGTTGCACGTGCGGACGGATCTCTTCCGGATCCTTTTCTTCGATCTCTTCGTCTTCGGTTTTTTCCTTCTCTTTTTCCTCTTCGTCAGAATCGCGTTTCAGTTTCGCTTGTTTCCAACTATAAATGCGACGCCCGTTTTCCTCTTTAACCGTTGGATCATAACCAGGCTCCGTTTTGAGTTTGACTTTGCTAGCGGCGGGAATGTTCACCGTCAGCTCGTCGTTGAGAACTATCGGACCCCGGGTAACGAAATCATGTTCGACCCAGAAGTGGTTTTGCGCGAGTGCACTGTGAATCGTCCAAACGAGCCGGTATTCGAGTTGGTCGCCGGGACGAAGACCCGGGACGGTGATGTGCTTCTGCCGCAGATCGGTATACACGGGCGCCTCGCGCGCGAGCGGTGCCGACAGGTCCTGAATGTCGGACGCGGTTGCGTTCACGACACTGCCGTCTGCCTTACGAACGCGGACATAGTCCATGTCGAGCTTTTCGTTTGCGGAAGTGTAGGGAAAGATGAGCTGACCAAAGCGTTCCATGCCCGCGTCGCTCTGGATCTTCACGCGCATGATCAACTCGCGTTGACCGGTACCGTCGCGTTCGTAGCGGTAGCCGCTAGTCAACTGTTCGATCACGACTGCTTCCTGCGAATAGTCGGGTTTCTGTTTTGCGGCGTCCGGCCTCTGCATCGGCGCCGGAGGGTCTTGTGGTTTGCTAGTGCCGGTCTGAGCGCGCGCCGCCTGGAAAGGTGTTCCGAACAGAAACGAAAGAGCCAGGACTACGGCAATGATCTGGGCATTGCGGGGGAAAAGCATTGATTAGTTCTCCTGTTGTCTTGAGGATTCAGACGCTGGCAGCCAGTCTACAGAAACGCGCTGGGCCATGTAAATACTGCTGGAATCCGTGGTTTTCCAGAGCGAAAAATTTGTGTCTTCTCTGCGCTCGTGTTCAACGAGCGGGAGTGGGAGTTTCAGCCACGATCGAACGAACGATCTCGCTTTGTTCAAAGTCACGTGCGAGGGCGAGAGACGGCGCCTGTATGAACCAGAATGTTCCCCTGTCGATCCAGAAGATCCTCACTGTGCCGGAATCGTTGAATCGAATGACGCCACGCGGCTCCGGAGTTCGTCCCGTGCTGGTAGTCCTGTAACCGCTTTCAATCAGTGTCGAAAAATCCCCATTCAGGTTCGAATTGAAAAACTCATTCGACAGGTGTGCGGACCTGAAATCGGCAGATAAAGTTATCTGCTGCGTGTCATTACTCGACGGGAGACGGTACCAATGAATCTGATGATCAGACACAAGCAGTGAACTGGTTTCGATAAACCGCGGTTGAGCCCGGCGGCTGACGAACTGCTCATTGACCGACGGTCGCCGGCAGCGATACGAATCCGTCTTCCAGACCAGGGAAACAAAAAGACCGGTAACGAAGGTCAGTAGAAGAACACAAATTCGAACTGCCCATTTTCGCATGGCGAGATTTCCTACCGCGTTAACTTAGACGTGAGTGGGAGCCGAATGTTCCAAAATCTGACGTGAACACCCCAAAAATTGTCAGAAAAAGTTGTACTCAAGCTGCATCCATTGCGCAACGTAACGGCCGTCCTTGATAGCCGGATCAAACTTAATTTGACGAGCAGCCCTGATCGATACCTCCGTCAACCCCGGTACACCCTCGACGACCACGATGTTGGTCACCTTTCCCGACGATGCGAACACCGCTTTCAGCACCACGCGGCCGCGAATCCCCGGCACCGACTCCGGCTCAGGCTTCGATCGAAGCCGCACTTTTTTCGTGACTTCCCGGCCGGTGTAGACCTGTTCCTGAACTCCTGAATCGAGGGCGGTCGCGGCGGGAACAATCATGCGCTCGCGGATCATCACGATCATTGTACCGTCGGCGACTGTCATGCCGGCCGGCGGAACCGGATACGGCGTCAACACGTGAATTCTCACAAAAGAGTCGTCCAGCAGTATCGTGCCAAAGCTGGTTTTCGTTTTTTCTTTCGCGATCCCTCTCAACTCCTTCGCCACGCCAAAGACGACGTGCGCGGTGCTCAACGTTCCCTCGTTTACATCCCAGTTGCGGTCTACGAGTCTCGCGGTGAACTCATTTCCCGGCTTTCTCGCTTTTGCTGCCAGGTCGCGAAAGTACTTCACTACGTTCTTGATTGAATCATCCGTACGATAAGCGCGGGCCGCAATCCATGTTGGTCCTTTATCTTCCAACAATCGCGTTGCCACGTCGGGCATTTCAGTAGCATTGGGATAAACGGCGACGCCGATTTCATCGTCGATGATGGCGGCCGCGCGAGCTCGTGATGGCACGCCGCTCAAAGCGACACTCACCGTGATCACGAACAGCACATAGATAAAACGCTTCATCAAAAAATCACTCCGCAAACACCATCTATCTCATCAAGTTCATTCCGACTGGCGATTAATATCGCATCTACCCTTTGAGGCACAAACGCTGCCTCCCGCTGTACCTGAAAACCCGCCACAAAAACCCGCCGACGGTCCGAAAAACGTACCGAAACGGAGCGTTTAGATGCCGAAAATGTCCCAGCCGCCCGTTTTCGACACCATTTCTCAACAGTTTTGCATGGTTAAAGGATTTTGTTCTCTGCTAGACTGCTTCACCCCCGACACACTTGCTCCCCAGAGTACGTGGATTGCCCCGACTCCTCAGTTCATTGTGATCGCAAGGGCGTGGTTGCCAAAAAGGCACTGCACCCACAATTTCCTGGAGTACTCAATGAAGCGTTTTCCTTACCCGGTTCTGTGGAGCATTTTTGCCTCGCTTATTCTGATCTCCCCGTTCGTGTTTGAAACCCCAAGTGGTGCCCAGTCTCTAACTCTTTCGCAGGAAGTCTCGGATCCCCAGGTAGGACGAAAAGTGTCGCACGACCTGCTGCAAAAAGTCGCGGCAGGAAAAGGGACGGAGTTTGTCCGCGTCGTGATTCAGCCTGCCAGTCAATCCGAACTCTCGCTCGACTCCGCGATCGAGACCACTGGCGCCAGCGACATCCGCCAGTTGAAGAATTTCAAAGTGCGTATCGCGACATTGCCGGCCAGTGCCGCCGTCGCGATTGCCGCGAGATCTGACGTCGCTTACGTTTCGCTCAATCGTGCAGTGCAGCCGATGGGTCACGTTAGCAGCACGACCGGCACCGACCAGATTCGCAATAGCGGAAACAGCACCAACAGCTCGCTCGATGGTTCGGGTGTCGGCATTGCGATAATTGACTCGGGCATCGACATCGGTCACCACTCGTTCCTGAATCGCTCGAATAGCGTGCGCGTTGTTTACAGTGAAGACTTCACAAATGATGGACGCACTGACGATCCGTACGGGCACGGAACTCACGTTGCCGCGCTCGCCGCAGGCAACGGGCGCATATCAAATGGTCAGTACGCCGGCGTCGCACCCAACGCAAATTTGATTAATCTGCGCGTGTTGAATGCCCAGGGAATCGGCACCACTGCGCAAGTGCTGCGCGCGCTCGATTGGGTCGCCACGAATCGCGCGGCCTACAACATACGCGTCGTAAACATGAGTCTTGGCATGCCGGCGATCGACTCGTATCGCGACGATCCGATCTGCCGCGCCGTGCGACGTCTTGTCGATGCCGGTGTTGTAGTGTTCGCAGCGGCAGGAAACAACGGCAAGGACGCTGACGGAAACAAAATTTACGGAGGCATCCACTCGCCGGGGACCGAACCGTCGGCAATCACTGTTGGCGCGACGAACACTTTCGGAACTGATCAACGCAACGACGATGGTGTCACTACGTACAGCTCGCGCGGACCGACGCGAAGCTTCACCACCGATGAAGACGGCGTCAAGCATTACGACAATCTCATCAAACCTGACCTGGTCGCGCCCGGCAACAAATTGATTGATGCCGAAGCCGACAACAATTACCTGGTAACGCAAACCCCTTCTTTGGACGCGGGCGTCAGTGGCGCTGAGAATCGCAAGATGATGTATCTAAGCGGGAGTTCGATGTCGACGCCCGTCGCCGCCGGAGCCGCCGCTTTGATGCTTCAGGCGAATCCAAGCCTGACGCCGAACCTCGTAAAGGCGTTGTTAATGTACTCCGCGCAACCTCTCGCCGGGTTCAACATGTTCGAACAAGGCGCTGGACAATTGAATGTTGCGGGCGCAGTGCAGTTGGCGCGGTTAGTGCGGACCGATCTGAGTGCCACGACTACTCTGGGATCCCCGTTACTTTCAGTTGATACTCCGCCGGGACCCGAAACGACGATTGCGAACCACACATTTACCTGGTCGCGCGGCATCGTTCTCAATCATACCTACGCGACCGGAGTCGATTTAATCACCCGGTATCAACTCAGTTATTCGCTTGGTAGTCTGCTTGGGAGCGGCGTGATCACTGGCGACGGGATTCTAATTCCCGATCCGTCGATCTTTTCCGACGGAGTGATTACGGGCGACTATATACTTACGAGTTATGGTGTAATAACCGGCGACGGTGTTTCGTTCCTCGCTATCAATCTGCTGTTTCAGAACCTTTTGGCTGACGGTGTGATCACGGGCGACGGAGTAATCACCGGAGACGGCGTAATCACGGGTGACGGTGTGATCACGGGTGATCGCGTAATAACTGCGCGATCAGCGATGCTCAACGGAGATAGTGGTAGTATGATGGCCGCGGCATCGGACACTGGGAGTGACAACGTAGATTACTGACCTGTAGTCCGTGTTCCACACACGGATAGAGAACAAGGCGGCACAACTTAGTTACTGGCGTTTCGCCAGCTTGTCTTACCAACACCGCATTAACTCGCAATGCGATTTGACGGCTTGCCGTTCTGGGAGCCGATCCCATTCATGAGGGAAATATGAGTGCGGCAGAAGTAAATGTGAACCGACATCACTTCGGACAAGTGTACATGTGGTCGCTGGTGATTGCGGGCGCGGTAATCGTGTTGGGGGCGCTTTACGCATTACCTTTTCCGAGGCTCGACGCAAAATTCGTCTTCCTGTGCCTGATGGTGATGGCGAGTTCGCTCATCGCCATTCCAATTCCGCGCGTCAGCGGCCGCATTACAGTTGCGGACACGTTTGTGTTTCTGACGCTGCTGCTTTATGGCGGTTCGGCCGCGATTCTCGTGTCGGCGCTCGAAGGCGTCGCAGCGACGTTGATCATCAGTAAGCGCCCGCGAACGATTCTCTTCAACTCCGCGATTCTCGCCACGTCTACTTTTTTCACCGTTGCAGTATTGAACTGGACCCTCGGTTCACCAGTCACGCTAATTGACAAGAATTTCGATCAAACATTTTTCAGCACTATCTGCATCATGGCACTCGTGCAATACGCGGCCAACACGAGTCTGATCGCGGTTGAAAAGGCTTACAAGATCAAGGAATCGACGTGGAACACGTGGCGCACTTATTACCTGTGGACTTCAGTGACTTACTTCGCCGGCGCCTCCGCGGCAGGCATCATCGCGGTGATGATCAACTCTTACGGGTTTTACGCGGTTGTGGCGACGGCGCCGATCATCCTGATCATCTGCTTCACTTATCAAACGTATCTCAAGAACATCGAAGCCTCCGTGGCCCAAACCGAAGCCGCGCGACTACACGTCGAAGAACTCTCGCGTTACATCGGCGAGTTGCAGCGTTCGGAGGAGGCGCGCGGACAGTTACTGCTGCGAGCGGAACGTGCGCGTGCCGAAGCGGAAGCCGCTAACCGAATAAAAGACGAGTTTCTGGCGACGCTGTCTCACGAACTGCGAACGCCGCTGACGTCGCTGCTGGGTTGGTCGAGTGTGCTGCGCGAAGCCAGGCGAGACGAAAAAGTGTTGAGCCAGGGACTCGACGCGATCGATCGCAACGCGCGCGTGCAGGCCCAGCTAATCGACGATCTACTCGACGTTTCGCGCATCGTTTCGGGCAAGTTGAACCTGGACGTCCGGCCGCTCGATATCTGCTCGGTAACGCGTGCCGCGATCAATGTCGTGCGTCCCGCGGCGGACGCCAAGAGGATTACGTTGCACCATTCGGCGCAACCCGGTCTCGGCGCGATCTCCGCCGACTCTGCGCGTTTGCATCAGATCATTTGGAACCTTTTATCAAACGCGGTGAAGTTCACTCCGCAGGGCGGCGCCATCACCATCCGCATTGAGCAGGAGAGATCGCACGCAAAGGTGACGGTGCAGGATACGGGACAGGGAATCGATCCGGAGTTTCTGCCACGCGTGTTCGATCGCTTTCGTCAGGCTGATAGTTCCACGACGCGAAGTTTTGGCGGGTTGGGACTCGGGCTCGCAATCGTGCGGCATCTTGTAGAGCTTCACGGAGGCACTGTTTCCGCGGAAAGCGAAGGCGCCGGCAAAGGTGCGACTTTTTCCGCGACGTTTCCTCTGCTCAAAGACAGCACGGAGCCGGTCGCGCATTGCACTGAATTGAGCTTTGCCGAAATTGGTTCGCTTGATGGTTTGCGTGTGCTGCTTGTAGACGACGAACCGGAAGCACGCGAGATCATCAGCACGGTCATCGGGCGCACGGGCGCGGAAGTGAAGACGTGCATCTCCGCCAGCGAAGCATTGATGAAGCTAACCGAGTGGCGCCCCGACGTGATTCTGAGCGATATCGCGATGCCCGAAGAGGACGGTTACAGTTTCATCGGCAAAGTAAGGTCGCTGCCGCGAGACAAAGGTGGCGAAACACCGGCGGCTGCGTTAAGCGCATACGCGCGTGATGAAGATCGAATGCAGGCCCTGGCCGCGGGTTACCAGATGCACATCGCGAAACCGATCGGCGCGAGCCAACTTGTCACGATGGTCGCCAAACTAGCCGGCCGCGAAACCTGAGTCGCTGCCACCGGAAAAAATCCGTGTTTCTTCCTGGCCCCAAAATTCTGTAAAGTAAGGGCCATGAAGAAGGCGCCGGTAGGAATCGGTATCGTCGGGACGGGATTTGCGCGCACCACTCAAATTCCAGGTTTTCGCGATTGCATGGGCGCGAAGGTCGTTGCGATCGCGAGCGGGCGTCGCGAACGCGCCGAGGTGGTCGCAAACGAGTTCGGCATCGAACACGTCGCCGACGACTGGCAGGACCTGGTCGCACGCAACGACGTAGACCTAGTCAGCATCGTCACTCCTCCCGCAACCCACATGGAGATCACGCTGGCAGCGCTCGAGCAGCGCAAGGCCGTTCTGTGCGAAAAGCCGATGGCGTTGAACGCCGAGCAGTCCGCGCGCATGGTCGAAAAGGCAAACGCGGCCGGAGTGCTCGCGTTGATCGATCACGAATTGCGGTTTCTGAACAGTCGCCGCACGATGCGAGGCATGCTGCAAACCGGCGCCATCGGCACGGTGCGTCACTGCAATTACGTCTTTCGTTCAGATTACCGCGCGCTGGCGGATCGCGCCTGGGACTGGTGGTCCGATGAAAAAATGGGTGGCGGGACGCTTGGGGCAATCGGATCGCACGTGATTGACTCCTTTCGGTGGATGCTCGAAACCGAGGTCAGCAAAACACTGGGAATGCTCTCGACCCACATCAAGCAGCGAAACGTTAAATCGTCCGGTGAAGCACGCGTGGTCACCACCGACGACGAAGCGAAACTGCTATTTCGTTTTGCGGATGGTCCATTAACGCAGGACGCAACAGGTTCGGCGGCGTTGTCAGTTGTGGAGTCGGGAAAGTATGAAAACCGTCTCGAGATCTACGGCACGAAGGGCGCGTTGATGGTGGAAGAGACCGGCGAACTCTGGCGCTCACCGACCGGATCGGGTGTGTGGCGGCCGGTGCAGGTCGATCAGGACCACATGGCCGTCGGGATGCGCGAGAGCAGTTGGTCGCGCGGCTTCACCGCGCTTGCGGTGGCTATCTGCGATGCCATGCGCGGCGGCCGGAAGATGGTGAAAGATGCGGCGACGTTTGAAGACGGTCATCGCGTGCAACTGGTCCTGGACGCCATTCGCGCGTCGAATGAAAGTGGATGTTGGGTGACAGTCAATCCGTAAAACAGTGGTCACCAAACCGCAAACACGGATTCGCGTTGGCGTTGATACAGGCGGCACATTTACCGATTTCGTATTTGTAAAAGACGGTCAGGTTCAACTCTTCAAAGTTCCTTCCACACCGGAAGATCCTTCACTCGCAATCAAACAAGGTCTGGCAAGAATAGGCGCTGCGGTCGATGTGGTGCACGGCACGACTGTCGGCACAAATGCGTTGTTGCAACGGCGCGGCGCGCGCACGGCGCTGATCACGACGAGTGGTTTTGAAGACGTGTTGGCGATTGGCCGCCAGGCGCGCCCCGAGCTGTACAACCTGAACGCCGTCAAACCGCCGCCGCTGGTCGACGATGACCTTCGCTTCGGCGTTAGCGAGCGAGTGGTGGCTTCGGGCGAGGTGCTGGAACCGCTCGACGAGGGAGAGCTTCCCGGCCTCGTTGAAACACTGAAGCAGGCCGGCGTTGAGTCAGTCGCGATCTCGCTGCTGTTTTCGTTCTTGCATCCGCAGCATGAGGAACGGATTGCGGAATCGCTGGCGTCACTGGGTGTGCCGTTGTCGATCTCGAGTCGAATACTTCCGGAATATCGCGAGTATGAACGTACTTCGACGGTAGTCATCAACGCGTATCTGCAACCATTGATGGGCCGCTATTTGAACCGACTGAAAGATCAGAGTTCAAAACTGAACCTGCGTGTGATGCAGTCGTCTGGCGGCAGTATCTCCGCTGAAGTTGCCGCCGCAGAGCCGGTGCGCACGATTCTTTCCGGTCCGTCCGGCGGGGTTGTAGGCGCGCTGCGGGCTGCACGTTCAGCGGGAATAAAAAACGTGATCACTTTCGACATGGGCGGCACGTCGACGGATGTTGCGTTGTGCGACAGCGGCGCGATCAGGACGACGAACGAAGCCTTAGTGGCGGGACTGCCGGTCGCAGTGTCGGTGATGGACATTCACACGGTCGGCGCCGGTGGTGGATCGATTGCGCGTGTTGACGAAGGTGGTTCGTTGCGAGTGGGGCCGGAGTCAGCCGGCGCCGATCCTGGACCAGCGTGTTATGGGCGGTCGATGTTGCCGACAGTGACGGATGCGCACGTCGTGCTGGGCCACTTCGGCGGCGGTGGTTTGCTGGGAGGCGAGTTCAAGCTGGACGAAGAACGGGCGCGCGCCGCGTTGGGCCAACTTGCCCGGGATCTCAGCGAGGTCACGGGCAGGCGCACGAGTGTTGTTGTCGCAGCTGAAGGAGTATTGTCGGTCGCAAATACAAACATGGAGCGCGCGTTACGACATATTTCTGTGGAACGTGGTCACGATCCACGGCAGTTTGCCTTGTTGCCGTTTGGTGGCGCGGGCGGGTTGCACGCGGTAGAGCTCGCGCGCGCGTTGCGCATTCCACAAATCATTGTCCCGACTGCGCCCGGTGCGCTGTCTGCCGTGGGCGTGCTCGTGGCTGACGTGGTGAAGGACCAAAGCCGCACGGTGATGTTTAATTACAACTCGAAAGAGTTAACAAAGCTGCCGAAGGTGTTTCGCAACATGGAGCGGGAGGCGGCGGCAGTGTTGCGTCGCGAAGGCTTTCCCCCCGCGAAACAACGACATGAACGAGCGTTGGCGATGCGCTACCGCGGGCAGTCGTTTGAGTTGTTGATTACGAAGACCACCGGAGACGTGGCCGCCAGTTTTCATCGCGCGCATCGCGAGCGCTATGGCTATGCACAGGAGCAAAGCGAGATCGAGATCGTCAGCGCGCGATTGCGATCTATCGGTTTGGTCGAAAGGCTTTCGATGCGAAAAATCGCGGCGGCCGTACGACGCGCCGCGAAACCCCATGACACCGCGACCGCTTACCTCGACGGCCGCAAAACAAAAGTCGGCATCTACAGACGCGACGAACTTGGCGGCGGAATGAAATTGCAGACGCCGTGCATCGTTACGGAGTATTCGGCAACGACGCTGATACCGGGCGACGCAAAGGCTCGCGTGGACCAGTTTGGCAACATCCTGATTGAGTTATGAAGAACAAGTTCGATCCCACCACGCTCGAAATCTACCGCGCGCTCTTCACGTCAGTAGCCGAAGAGATGGGGATCGCGCTGCGACGCACCGCTTTTTCGCCAAACATCAAGGAACGCCGCGATTACTCCTGCGCGGTCTTCGATGCGAAGGGACGCGTGATCGCGCAGGGTGATCACATGCCCGTGCACCTCGGATCGATGCCGATGGCAGTCGCGGCGGCTCTGGATGTAATTGAGTTCGCTCCCGGTGACGTCGTTGCGGTCAACGATCCATTCGCGGGCGGGACGCACCTGCCGGATGTAACGTTAGTGATGCCGGTGGTTGTCAAAGGAACACGCATTTTATTTTACGTTGCGAACCGCGCGCATCATGCGGACATCGGCGGCGCAACGCCCGGATCGATGGGACTCGCGACCGACATTTACGGCGAGGGCATTCGCATTCCGCCGATTCGGCTTGTGCGAAACGGTCTCCTCGACGGCGACACGATGCGTTTGCTGCTCGCGAACGTCCGGGGAAACGTGGAACGTCGCGGCGACTTCGATGCGCAGATCGGTTCGTTGAAGACGGGTGCGACGCGTCTGTTGGAGATCGTCGAGCGACGCGGAGAACGAGAAGCGACTGAGTACGCCGCACAGTTAATCGACTACTCGGCACGATTGATGCGACACACGATCGCGTCGATTCCGGATGGCGTTTACGAAGCAGAAGACGCGCTTGACGACGACGGTGTTGACGCTCGTCCGGTGAAGATTGCGGTGCGGATAACAATTCGTGGTGAACGCGCGACGGTTGATTTCAGCGGCAGCGCCGCGCAGGTGGTTGGCGCGATCAATGCGGTCGAGGCGATAACGGTTTCGGCAGTGTCGTACGTGTTTCGATGTCTGGTTGGAGGTGAAGTGCCGGCGAGCGCCGGTCTGATGGCGCCGATCGAAGTCATTGCACCTCCCGGGACTGTCGTTAATGCGAATCCTCCGGCGTCTGTTGCGGGCGGGAACGTCGAAACGTCGCAGCGCATCGTCGATGTTTTATTCAAAGCACTGTCGCAGGCGCTACCGGATCGCATTCCGGCAGCCAGTCAGGGAACGATGAACAATCTCACGATCGGTGGCATTGACACGCGCCAGGGACAAGGTCAGGAGTTTTCGTATTACGAAACGGTGGCCGGTGGGATGGGTGCGAGACCATCGCTCGACGGAATGAGCGGCGTACACACACACATGACGAACAGTTTGAACACACCTGCCGAGGCGCTCGAATATGCTTATCCTTTGCGAGTGCGGGAGTATCGTTTACGCCGCGGTTCGGGTGGTGAAGGGAAGCAACGTGGCGGCGATGGCGTGGTTCGTGAGATCGAGACAATCGTTCCCGCGCGCATGTCGTTACTGGCCGATCGCCGTAAGCGCGGGCCGTATGGTCTATACGGTGGAGGTGAAGGCGCACGCGGCCTCAACAGCATAAACAGTGAATCAATCGCCGCTAAAGGTTCACACGAGTTGAAAGCCGGCGATCGTATTCGGATCGAAACTCCCGGCGGTGGTGGCTGGGGTGTTAAGTCGTGAGACGACGATAGATGCCGGGCAGCCGCTCGGGTAACGAAAGCACATCGTCGATGATCGTATACCCGATCTCGCCGTACAGATCGCGCAGCTCAGCCTCCGACTCGCGATCGATCGTGATGCAGAACGGCGTAATGCCTTCGGACTTCGCCTGTCGCAACGCTTCGCGCGTGTCTTCGCGCGCGTAACGCGCGTCGCCGTAATCATGGTCGTACGGCCGCCCGTCTGAAAGAACGATCAACAAACGCGTTCGTGCCTCCTGTTTGGCGAGCCGCGCAGTAGCGTGACGAATAGCCGCGCCGAGTCGCGTGTTGTTCTGGTAGTTGATCCCGCCGATGCGTCGCTTAACTTCGTCGTTGTACTTCTCGTCGAAATCCTTCACGACGTAGAACTTTACATTTCGCCGGCCCTCGGACGTGAACCCGTTAATCGAATAAACATCGCCGACCGCCTCGAGCGCCTCGCTCATCAGCACGAGACCTTCCTTTTCGATCTCGATGATGCGTCTGCCGGGGCGTGTGTACGGCTGCAACGGGTGCCGTCCGATCGTGCGCGCCGTCGACGACGACTGGTCCAACAGGAACGAAACCGCCACGTCACGACGCCGCCGCAGACGCTTCGTGTAGATTCGTTCCGACTGGTGTCCATCAGCCCGGCGATCGATCACGTAGTCGATAACTGCGTTCAGATCAAACTCCTCCCCGTCGACTTCGTTCGCAACGCGCGTGAGGTTCTCCGGTTTCATCAATTGAAACTGGTGCCGGATCGACGAGATCACGCCCTTGTGCCGCTCTTTCGTGTCTTCGACGAAGGCACGGTCCCCTTGCTTCACGCGCTTCTCGATCACGCGACACCAGCCGAGACGATGGTCCGTCAAATCGCGGTCCCATTCGTCATAGTTGTAGGCGACTTCGCCTTCAGCGAGGATTTGTTCAGGACTGTCAGCTTCCGACCATGCTTCGGCGCCGGATAGTTCGTCGGGGTCGCCGTCCGGCGACGGATCGTTCCACGCGTTAAAGAGTTCGCGCGCGTCGCGACGCTGAGGCATTGTTTGCGTTTGCTGTTGTCTCAGTCGTTCAGTGGAGGCGGATTCGTCGTCACGTTCGGATTGTTCCTCCGGCGTTTCGACTTGCTGAATCGAATCATCCGTCGGAACGACAGACTGAAACAGGGTGTAGACGCGACTCGTGGCCATCAGCGTATCGGCGACCGTTGCGTTGGCGTTTCCGAGATAGTCGCCGACGATTGTTTCGAGCTCCGAAACAATTTGGCCGTAGTACTGTCGCGCATCCTCGCGCGCGCCACCGAGCAGCGTGACCTGGAACAACAACTCAAACGGAACGAGCAGCGCAGGCAGCTCGATGACCCGTGGCCGCCGCTGGCTGAGATGATCACGGATCAGATCGAGATCGCGGCGCAGACCACGGTACGAATGCCGCAACCGGCGGTCGATACGTCCGTTTTCGAGCGTGCCGAAAATGCGCCGCGCGAGTTGCGGCAACGGAAACAGTTTCAGGACTTCTCGGTAGTCCGCGTTGTCCGTGTGAGACTGCTTCTTCTGTGCCTGCTCCAACAACATCTCATCGGGAACGGAGAACGCATCACGCACATCGACATCGTAATTCTCCCGGATCGCAGTGTGGGCCGCCGCGAGCGCATCGCCGCGTGCGTAAGTGTCAAACTCGATCTGCCCCGCCGCGTGCGCTGCCAGCACTTTGTACAACCTGAAATCCAGCTCCTCATCGCCGAACTCATTTACCAGCGATGGTAAGTGGATCGTGCGCCCGTCGCCGATTCGCGCCTCGTCCGGTACGGCTGCGAGCGGCGCCACTTCGACCTCGCGTCCGGTCAACGCTTCAACGTACAGCCGCAACAGATGCTGAATCGAATCGAGCGGCAGGCCAGCGCTGCCACTGTGCAGCGCTTCATAACTTCCGCGCGTTTCGAGCGAGAAATAACTGCGCCGCGCTCTCGCGTCCGGACGGCCCGACGACAGACCACGGCGCGCCCATGCTTCAAACTGTTCGATCGAAACGCTCCTCAGCGCTCGTGAACTTGATCGAAAACACGCCAGCGCCGCCTCGCCATCGACCGTCGCGATCTCTTTTGTAAGCGCAAGTACACGACGTGATAGATCGACTGCCTCGTTGCGCGAAGTGCTTTCACTCAACAGCCGCAGAAACCGTGGGCTACTGCGCACAAAGGCGACCAGACTCGCATTGCCGTGTGCGGCGACAACCCACAACAGATCGATCCACTCGTCGAAGATCTCCGGCGCGCGGCGCAAGATTTCGCCGCCGGACAGCAGCACCTGAAGCGCAGCGCCGCCGCCACGTTCCAGAAAATCGCCGGTACGGGTCAGCAGCCGCGTGGCATCCGTCGCCGGCAATTCGTTCAAAGCCGCTGGGATCGACGACCACGCATCGGCGGCAATTCCACCGGCTCGGGCGGCAAACGCGGCAGCGAGTTTCAGCGCTGCGTCAGTCACTACCGCATCGCCGAGACCGTTCAGCACCTGCGAAACGTTTACCGATGTATTGATGAACTCGGTGCTGTGTTTCGCCGACCGCCGCGCGATCTCGGAGGCGACGTCAAGTATCACGTGCGACATGTTGACGTCGTCGATCTCGCCGATTATCGACGGCAGCGACTCGAACGTCTCACGCGCGATGGATGTGGAGAGGGCCATCTGGCGAGTACATAACGCGAAGATCGGCGGCAGTAACTCTTCCGGAACGTCGCGCAACGGTTCGACGCCCGCGGCAAAAAATGAAGCGGCAGATTCATAGTCGGTCATCGCCAGGCGGCGGCCCATCTCTCCCCACGAACGCAGCTCCGCCGGTTGCAGCACCTGCACCGCTGCCGGCGCCGCTCGCAGGAATTCGAGTGCGGTGCGCAGCGAGACGGCTGCGATCGCGGTGCTGGTCTCGATGATCTGTGTGCGGTAGTTCTCCAACTGCTTAAATGACGGTGGTGATGATCTCCTGAATGCTGCGTTGCAGCTCGCGATCGTCAGTTATCGGCGAGGACATCGCGACTTTGGCTGCGTCGACTGGCGGGATGCCGAGTGCGATCAGTTGCGCGGCGTAGATTAGGAGTCGAGTAGAAACGCCTTCTTCCAACCCATGACCGCGAAGGTTCCGGACTTTCTGCCCGATCAGAACGAGATCGCGCGCGGTGCCTTCGTCCACGCCGCCTTCGCGCGCCACGATCTCCGCCTCCATTTCCGGCGGCGGATAGTCAAACTCGATAGCTACGAATCGTTGGCGAGTCGACTGCTTGAGGTCCTTCAGGATTGATTGATAACCGGGGTTGTAAGAAACGACGAGCATGAAATCCGCCGGCGCTTCGAGAATCGTGCCGCGCTTTTCGATCGGGAGCCGGCGGCGGTGATCCGTCAAAGGGTGAATGATGACGACGGTGTCTTTACGCGCTTCGACTACTTCGTCGAGATAGCAAATGGCCCCGTTGCGTACCGCGGACGTTAGTGGTCCGTCGTGCCAGATCGTCTCTTCGCCTTCTAGCAGGAAACGACCGACGAGGTCAGTCGACGACAGGTCTTCGTGGCAGGCGACGGTGATAAGCGGGCGTTCAAGTCGCCAGGCCATGTGTTCGACAAACCGGGTTTTTCCACAGCCGGTCGGCCCTTTCAGAATAACGGGCAACCGTGCGGAATGCGCCGCTTCAAAGAGTTCTATCTCGCGGGCGACGGGAAGATAATAGGGCTCGGTGGCGACTCGATAGTCCTGGATTGCGCTTTCAGCCATTTGTTTGGCATCTTAACATTCGGCTAAGGAGCCACAAAACAGTACACGGATCGAACGGAGTTAATGAAAATAGCGGTAGCAATGAGTGGCGGCGTGGATTCTTCGGCCGCCGCGGCGATTTTAAAAGAACAGGGCCACGAGCTGGTCGGTTTCACGATGCAGTTGTGGGATCAGCGTCGCGGCATCAACGTCGACGAAAACGGCGATCCACTACCGTCGCGTTGCTGTTCGTTGGATGACGTGTACGATGCGCGCCGGGTAGCGGAAGAACTTGGTTTTCCGTTCTACGTTCTGAATCTGGAGCGAGATTTCGAACGTGACATCGTCGCGCCGTTCGTGACGAGCTATCTCAGCGGCGAGACGCCGATTCCGTGTGTCGGCTGTAACAGCCGGTTGAAGTTTGCATCGCTGGATCGATTGGCCTCGAGTTTAGGTTGTGAGAAAGTCGCGACGGGCCATTACGCGCGCGTCGAGTTCGATGCGGCGACAGATCGGTATCGCCTGCTGCGTGGCCGCGACCACCAGAAAGACCAGTCGTACTTTCTTTGGGAACTTACACAGGCGCAGTTATCTCGCGCGATGTTTCCGTTGGGTGAGATGTCGAAACCGCAAGCGCGCGATGCGGCGCGCCAACATCATTTGAGCGGTGTCTCGGAGAAGAAAGAGTCGCAGGAGATCTGTTTCGTGCCCGACGGCGACTACGCCGGGTTCATCGATCGTTACCTCGACGCGGAGAACGCAAGCGATCGTCTGCCGGGCGCAGGCGAGATTGTCGACAGCAGCGGCCGTGTCATCGGACGCCATGAAGGAATTCATCGTTACACGATCGGACAGCGTCGCGGAATCGGTATCGCCGACGAGCGCCCGTTGTACGTGCTGTCGGTCGATGCGGATCGAAATCGGTTGACGGTCGGTTCATCGGAAGAACTGTTGAGCAGTGAGTTCACCGCTGCCGGCGTAAACTGGATCGCTTACGACGTACCACAGGAACCGGTGCGCGCGGAAGTTCGGGTTCGCTACCGGCACACGGCGGCGCCGGCTGAAATCACACCGCTCGCAAACAACCGCGCCCGCGTCGTTTTCGACGACCCGCAACGCGCCATCACGCCGGGACAGGCAACTGTTTTCTATCGCGGCGACGAGGTCGTCGGCGGCGGTTGGATTGTTAAGAGTTAAACCTTTTCTGCTGCTCCCGCGTACTCACAAACTGAGAAAACCCCTTCTATCTGAGGATTTACAACCATGGCAATGTCAGGAACACGTAAAGCAATTCTAATTATTGGCGGCATTTTCGTCGCGCTCGTTCTTGTGGTGCTTCTCGGCGCCACGGCGATCTGGTTGGCCTTCCGCAAGACGGAGCCACCGATCCGCGACAACAGCGTGCTGGTGCTGCGTGTCGCCGGATCATTGCCTGATTACACTCCCGATGATCCATTCAAGAAAGTTTTCGGCGGGCCCGATCAATCGCTCACCGGCCTGGTGATGCAATTCAAAAAAGCGAAGGTTGATAAACGGATCAAAGCGATCCTGCTCGACGTCAATATGTCAGGCGTGGGTTGGGGCAAGGCTGAAGAGATTCGCGACGCGATTGCCGATTTTCGTTCGTCCGGCAAACCCGTTTACGCCTACATCGAATTCGGATTGAACAAGGAGTACTACATCGCCACAGCGGCCGACAAGATCATCGTGCCGCCGCCCGGTGAGTTGTTCATCAATGGTCTCGCCGCCGACGTCATGTTCTTCCGCGGCTCGCTCGACAAGCTCGGCATCTATCCCGATATCTACCAGATTGGCAAATACAAAAGTGCGGGCGACATGTTCACGCAAAAACAGATGACTGACGCCCATCGCCAGTACATCAACGAGTTGCTCGACGATCTTTTTGGTCGTTACAAGAACGCGATCGCGCAGGCGCGTCACAAGACGCCCGAAGAGGTGAGCGCGCTGATCGATAACGCGCCCTACAACGCGCAACAGGCCAAGGATGCCGGACTGATCGACGAGGCAATGTACCGCGATCAAGTCGAGGCGATGTTGAAGAAGCTGTTGAACCAGAAAGAGTCGGAGCCTCTGGTGGCGGTGCGCGGTGGCGATTACCGCGACGTGGCGCCGGAGTCGCTGGGTCTTAACAAAGGCGAACGTATCGCCGTGATTTATGCGACGGGCGAGATCGGCTCCGGAAATTCACAGAATAGTCCATCGGGCGATCAGTCTATTGGCTCCGACACTGTTGCCAAGGCGTTGAACGATGCAGCGGCAGAGAAGACGATCAAAGCGATCGTGTTGCGCGTGGACAGTCCGGGCGGTTCCGGTCTTGCTTCGGACATCATCTGGCGGGCAGTCGAAACGGCGAACCAGAAGAAGCCGGTGGTTGTTTCGATGAGCGACGTTGCGGCTTCCGGCGGTTATTACATCTCGGCAAGTGCGAGCAAGATCATCGCCCAGCCATCGACGATTACCGGATCGATCGGTGTCGTCGCCGGCAAGCCGGTTATGCGGGGGTTTTACGACTGGCTCGGGATCTCGAACGAATACGTGTTGCGCGGCAAAACCGCCGGTATGTTTCGTGAGACAGAGAAGTTTTCCGACGACGAGCGCGTGAAGTTCGAAGAGTGGATCAAGAACACTTACTACAACGAGTTTGTTCCGAAGGTTGCGAAGGGACGCGGCAAGGACGCAGGTTACATCGACTCCGTGGCGCAGGGCCGCGTTTGGACGGGAGGACAGGCGAAGGACAAAGGTCTTGTCGATGAATTCGGCGGACTTGATCGCGCGATCGAGGTTGCGAAACAGCTCGCGAAGATTCCCGCCGACAAAGGCGTTGAGCGCGTGATCCTGCCGTATCCGACGACGTTCCTCCAGCAACTGCTGAGCGGCGGAGGCGAGAACTCCAACACGCAACTCGAACAGCAGCGCGCGATGCTTGCCGCTATGCCGGAAGATGCACGCCGCGCTTTCCGTTTCATGCAGTTGATGGATCGAATGAAGAACGGCGAAACGATGCTTGTTATGCCGTTCGATCTGCGGATCAAGT